>JANNMP010000787.1:0-2921 GCA_031398015.1 Burkholderiaceae bacterium | reverse complement strand
GTTGAAGCCGCGCAGAAAGTACTGGTTGGCTTTGCCGTCGCCCGAGTGCTGGGTGACGATGATGCCGGGCACGAATTCCAGCACCTCGCCGGGGCGCAGCGCGGGCCGGCTCTTCAGCAGCTCGGCACGCACCACGCCCTGAGATGCGGCATCGCTGCTGCCGACGCTGTTGTCATCGTGGCGGCCGGTGATTTCGACCTGGGCGGTGGTGGTGCTGCTGCTGGCTTGTGCCCACAGCGCTGTGCCGGGGGCCAGCAGGGCTGCGGCCACCAGGGCGGTGGTTCGTGGGCGGCTGGGTGGTGTGGGTCGTGGCAGCGGGCGCGTGGTGATGGTCAAGCTGTTGCGGGGTGTCATGGTGTGATTGGGTTCGGCGGCAGGCATGCAACAGGCATGCAGCGGCCATGCAACAAGGCCGGCCAGGCGCTGCAGGCGCGGGCCGGTGGGCGGATGGATGGTCAGCGGGCGGCAGATGGCCCGCGTGGGCTGGGGCCCGCCGTCAGCCGCGCGGCGGGCGCTCGGGCAGGCGCGCGGCGGCGTTTTGCCAGCTCGGCGCGGTGGCCGCTGGCCAGCGCCGCGTGCTGCTGTCAGCCTGGGCCCAGCCGGGCCGGCTGCCCAGGGCCAGCGGCTGGGTCAGGCTGCTGCTGCTGCCGTCGCTGCTGCTGCTGCTGCTGCTGACACCACCACCAGACTCCAGTGCCACCACCGTGGCATCGGTGTTGGCATGGTGGTGGCGGGCGCTGTGGTCGTGGTGGTGGTGTTGACCCAGGCCGGCCTGCGGTGGCGCGCCATGGCCGCCGACCAGCGGGCTGCTGACCAGCAACTGCAAGCGCCAGTCCACTGCTGTTTGCAGCCAGCGGGTGACTTGCCCGGCATGTTCAGCGGCCACATGGCGGTGTGCCGCACCCAGCATCTGCCGCAGTGCTGCCGCCTGGCCATGCAGCAGCAGCGCCAGCATCAGCAGGCACAGCAGCATGGGGCGGGTGGTGGCGCTGCGGTGCAGCGCTCTGGCAGACAACATCGGTGGGCCATTGTGGGCGAGTGCCGTGGCATACGCGTGACGGCAGGCCCTGGATGCCCGCGCCCCTAGACTCGGCGCCATGGCCACACCCGCAGTTGTTGTTGAACCACCGCCTGCTCGCATTGGCTGCCACGTGGCATTCATGGGCGGCGGCCCGGCCGGGCTGATGGCCGCCGAGCGGCTGCTGCAGGGCGGTGCCGAGGTTGACCTGTACGACGCCATGCCGTCGGTGGGCCGCAAGTTTCTGCTGGCCGGCAAGGGTGGGCTCAACCTGACACACAGCGAGCCACTGGACGCGTTCATCAGCCGCTATGGCGAGCGCAGCGCCGCCGTGGCGCCCTGGCTGGCGGCCTTGGCCCCGCAGGCGCTGCGTGATTGGGCTGCGGGCCTGGGCATCCACACCTTTGTCGGCAGCTCGGGCCGGGTGTTTCCGGCCGAGATGAAGGCTGCGCCGCCGCTGCTGCGCGCCTGGTTGCAGCGCTTGCGCGGCAGCGGCTTGCGCTTGCACATGCGCCACCGCTGGCTGGGCTGGGCTGAAGGGGACGCCCCCACCACGCTGCGCCTGCATGGCCCGGCTGGCGCGGTGCAAGTGCAGGCCGACGCCGTGCTGCTGGCGCTGGGCGGCGCCAGTTGGCCGCAGCTGGGCAGTGACGGTGCCTGGCTGCCGCTGCTGGCCGCGCGTGGCGTGGCAGTGGCGCCGCTGCAGCCGGCCAACTGCGGCTTCGACATCGGCTGGAGCGCCTACTTCGCCCAGCGCTTTGCCGGTGCGCCGATGAAATCGGTGCGGCTGCACTTCGACGATGGCCGTGGCGCGGCGTTTGACCGCCAGGGCGAGTTCGTGGTCACCACCACCGGCATCGAAGGCAGCCTGGTCTATGCCGCATCAGCGCGGCTGCGCGACACCATCGCACAGCGCGGCAGCGCCACGCTGCAGCTCGACCTGCTGCCCGGCCGCAGCGTTGCGCAATTGACAGCGGCACTTGCCAAGGGCCGCGGCGCCCGCTCGCTGCCCAACCACTTGAAGGAGCACGCCGGCCTGGACGGTGTGAAGGCCGCGCTGCTGCGCGAGCGTTTCAGCGCCGCGCAGCTCAACGCCATGGTGGCGCAGCAGCCGGCGTTGCTGGCGCAGCAGCTCAAGGCCTGGCCATTGACCCTGACCGCGCCGCGCCCCATTGCCGAGGCCATCAGCAGCGCCGGTGGTGTGTGCTTCAGCGCGCTGGACCGGCACGCCATGCTCACGGCCCTGCCCGGCGTGTTTGTGGCCGGTGAGATGCTGGACTGGGAGGCGCCCACCGGCGGCTACTTGCTCAGCGCCTGCCTGGCCAGCGGCCAGGTGGTGGCCAGCGGCCTGCTGGCCTGGGCCGCCGCACGCCAAGCGGCCTGATTCTCTTGCTGCAAAACCAACCCACCACACCCACCATGCTGCTGATCCACCACCTCAACAATTCACGCTCGCAACGGGTGCTGTGGCTGCTCGAAGAGCTGGCCGTGCCCTACGACATCTGCCACCACCAGCGCGACGCCAAGACCATGCTGGCACCGCCCGCGCTGCTGGCGGTGCACCCGCTGGGCAAGAGCCCGGTGCTGGTGGACGGCGACACCACGGTGGCCGAGACCGGTGCCATCGTCGAGTACATCCTCGAGCGTTTCGGCAACGGCCGCATGCAGCCGGCGCCCGGCACGCCCGAGGCACAACGCCACCGCTACTGGCTGCACTTTGCCGAGGGCTCGGCGATGCCGCCGCTGCTGTTCAAGCTGGTGTTCGACGAGGTGGCCAAGGCGCCGATGCCGTTCTTTGTGAAGCCGATTGCCAAGGCCATCAGCCAGAAGGTGTTGGCCGCATTGGTGTGGCCCAACCTGCGGCGCCAGTTTGATTTCATCGAGGCCGAGCTGGGCAAGAGCA
>JANNMP010000753.1:0-2658 GCA_031398015.1 Burkholderiaceae bacterium | reverse complement strand
AGCAGCAACGCCGCTACCCCGAGGCCGAGGCCGCGCTGCGCCAGAGCCTGCTGCTGGATGCGGTGCAACCCAGCGTGATCCAGCATTACGTGCACCTGCGCCAGAAGCAATGCGCCTGGCCGGTGTTTGAGCCGGTGGGCGATGTCGGGCCCAACCGGCTGCTGCAAGGCACCTCTCTGCTGGCGATGATGGGTTTGAGCGACGACCCGGCCTTGCAGCTGCTGTCGGCCGTGCGCTTTGCCCATGAGCGCGTGCCCAAGGCTGCTGCCGTGCCGCTGCACAGCAGCATGCCGCCCCGCAGCGGCAAGATCAGGATCGGCTACCTGTCGGGTGACTTGCACATGCATGCGGTGGGCCTGCTCACGCCCGAGCTGTTCGAGCTGCACGACCGCAGCAAGTTCGAGGTCTGGGCCTTCTGCTGGACGCCCGAGAGCCAGCAACCCCAGCGCCAACGCATCGTGCGCGCGATGGACCACCTGGTGCGCCTGGGCGGTGTGGACGACGGCACCGCCGCGCGCCTGATCGCCGAAGCCGGCATCGACGTGCTGGTGGATCTGCAAGGCCTGACCAATGGTGCCCGCCCGGCCATCCTGGGCCACCGCGCCGCGCCGGTGCAGGTGAGCTACCTGGGCCTGCCCGGCACGTCGGGCCTGCCAGGGGTCGACTGGATCCTGAGCGACCCCTATGTGCTGCCGCCCGAACTGGAGCCGTATTGCACCGAGCGGCCGCTGCGTGTGCCGCACTGCTACCAGGTCAGCGACCGCCAGCGTGAGGTGGCGCCGCGCCCGCAGCGTTGCGCCTACGGCCTGCCCGACGATGCCTTTGTCTACTGCTCGTTCAACAACAACCACAAGTTCACGCCCGAGGTGTTCGGCGCCTGGATGCGGATATTGCAGCAGGTGAGCGGCAGTGTGCTGTGGCTGCTGGCCGACAACGACACCGCGCGCGAGAACATGCTGCGCTGCGCTGATGCCCAGGGCGTGGCGCGTGAGCGTCTGATCTTTGCGCCACGCGTGGCGCCGCCCGAATACCTGGCGCGCTTCCAGTGTGCCGATGTGGTGCTCGACACCTTCCCCTACAACGCCGGCACCACGGCCAGCGACGCGCTGTGGATGGGCACGCCCATCGTCACGCTCAGCGGCCGCAGCTACATCTCGCGCATGGCCGGCAGCCTGCTCACTGCCGTGGGCCTGCCCGACCTGGCCACCACCACGCTGGCTGACTACGAGGCCCTGGCGGTGCTGCTGGGCCGCCAGCCGGCAAGGGTGGCCTCGTACAAGCGCTACCTGGCCGAACACGGTCGCACGTCGCCGTTGTTCGACCTGCCGCAAGTGGTGCGTGACATCGAGGCGCAATTCGAGCGCCTGGCGCTGCAGCACCGCGCTGCGCACGCCCCCGGCTGAGCGCTGCGCCGCCACACCGGCTGCCGATCCGTCCAGAAACCCGCCCGCAAACCCGCCCGCACACCTTGGCCGCGCCCGACGACACCCTGGCCGAGCCCGGCCTGGCCCCTGCGCCGGCCGCCGGCATGGCGCACGACGCCCTGGCCCAGGCCCTGGTGTGGCTGACGCGTTACCACGGCCATGCCCGCTCGCTGGCGTCGTTGCTCGAAGGCCAGCAGGTCAGCGGCCAGCTGGGGCCTGACCAGGCCGTGCGCGCGCTGCGCGTGGCGGGCTGGCAGGCGGCGCTGGTGCAGCGTGCCATCGGCGAGTTCAGTGATCTGCTGCTGCCGGTGGTGCTGCTGCTGAAGAACGGCGACGCAGTGCTGCTGCTGGCCCGCCGCGCCCAGGCTGACGGCAGCGTGCGCTGCACGGTGCTGATGCCCGGTGGCCCAGTGGCGGGTGACGGCGACGACCAGGAGATCAGCGCCACCGAGGCCGAGCTGGCGGCCGAATACGCCGGCATCGCGCTGGTGGCCACACCCCAGCCGCAGGCCCGGGCGCGCACCGGCGCGGCCACCGCCGAGGCCGCCGCCGCGCTGCGCGACCCCGACAGCCATTGGCTGTGGGGCACGGTGCGGCGCTTCATTCCGTATTACCGTTCGGCGCTGCTGGCCGCGCTGCTCAGCAACACGCTGATGCTGGTCACCGGCACGGTGACATCGGTGATCTACGACAAGGTCATTCCGCACAAGGCCTTCGTCACGCTGTGGGCGCTGGCCATTGCCGGCGGCCTGGCGCTGGTGTTCGACCTGGCGGCGCGGCAATTGCGCACCCACCTGATCGACCTGGCCGGCAAGAAGACCGACCTGCTGGTGGGCACGCAGTTGTTCCGCCAGAGCCTGAACGTGCGCATGGAGCACCGGCCCGAATCGGCCGGCGCCTACAGCCACATCGTGGGCCAGATCGAGCTGGTGCGCGAGTTTTTCTCGTCGGCCACGCTGGCGGCCATCAGTGACTTGCCGTTCATCGTCATCTTCATCGCCATGGCCTTCATGATCGGCGGGCCGCTGGGCTGGGTGCTGGTGCTGGGCGTGCCGCTGATCCTGCTGGCGGCGCTGCTGATCCAGGGCGCAATGCGGCGTGCAACTGCGGCCAACATGCAGCAGCAGGCTGACCTGCACGGCCTGCTGGTCGAGGCGGTGGAAGGCATCGAAGACATCAAGGCCACCGGCGCGCAGGGGCGTTTTCTGCACCAGTACGAGCAATCGTCGGCGGC
>JANNMP010000675.1:0-5880 GCA_031398015.1 Burkholderiaceae bacterium | reverse complement strand
GCCACGACGGCGCCGTAGCCCAGCAGCAGCAAGGCCAGCGCGCAGCTCAGGCGGGCGGTGAAGCTGCGGCTCATCGCGCCCGCTGCTCCAGGGCTTCGAAGCGGTAGCCCACGCCCCACACCGTGACGATGCGTTCGGGATCGCGCGGGTCGTCTTCGATCTTGCTGCGCAGGCGGTTGATGTGCGAGTTGACGGTGTGCTCGTAGCCGTCAAAGCCCGCTCCCCACACCCTGTGCAGCAGTTCGCTGCGGCCAAAGGCCTGGCCCTTGTGGCGCAGCAGGAAGTGCAGCAGGTCGAACTCACGCAGTGCCAGCGGCACTGGTGTGTCGCCGCGCTGCAGCGTGCGCCGGCTCAGGTCCAGCTGCCAGGGGCCGAAGCGCAGCAGGCTGCCGGCCTCTGGCGCGGCGCGCAGCTGGCCGATGCGGCGCAGCAGCGCCCGCACCCGGGCCACCAGCTCCAGCATCGAGAACGGTTTGGCCAGATAGTCGTCGGCGCCCAGCTCCAGCCCCAGCACGCGGTGGGCCTCGGCGCTGCGGGCGCTGAGCATGATCACCGGCACATCGGCATGGCGCGCACGCAGGTGGCGGCACACGTCCCAGCCGTCGGCGCCGGGCAGCATCAGGTCCAGCAGCACCAGGTCCCAGCGCTGGCGGTCGATGGCGGCCATCGCGCGCTGGCCGTCGGCCTCGCGGTGCAATCTGTACCCGGCCTGCTCCAGGTGCAGGCGCAGCGCGTCGGCAATCGCGTCGTCGTCTTCGACCAGCAGCAGGTGGGGGCTCATCGTGGAGGTGGTGCGCTCAGGCGGCCTGATTGGACCAGAGCCGCCTGGCGTGCGCGGCGCGTTCAGTGCCGGCGGCGGCGCGCCAGCATGGCCACCGCTGCCAGCCCGGCCAGCATCAGCGCATAGGTTTGCGGCTCGGGCACCGCCGACACGTTGAAGCTGATGCGGTAGACATCGCTGTCGGCCGCCAGCTGGCTGTTGAAGACATAGCCGGCGCCGGTGGTCAGGCCGTTGAACGCGGCCAGCTCGGCAAAGTTGAAGGCCACCACCGAGCCCTGGTTGTCACGCAGGCCGTTGTCGCCGACAAACGCCGCCGCCGCCGGGTTGAACACCTCGGAGCCGCCGTCCCAGATCTCACGCGCCTTCACCGTGATGCTGCTGATCTGCAACTGGCCGCCGGCATCGAACAGCTGGTATTCCATCGCGTCGTCATTGCCGATGAACAGGTCGTTGCTGGGAATGGCCATGGCCGCAAAGGTGAAGAAGCGGTTGGCCGCCGGGTCCACGACGAAGCTGGCCATGCGGCTGGCCTGCGGGAACAGCGGCCCGCCGATGGTGCCGCGCACCGCGCCGGGGTCGGCAGCGGCAAAGGCGGCCTGCCAGGCACCGCCGACGCCGCCTTCGGCCACCGAGATGGTGGCGGCATTGGCCACCTGGCCCAGGTTGAAGGCGTCGAAGCTGCCGTTGTTGAAACCCAGGTGCAACGGTGCGAATGACACGCCGTTGGCTGGGGCCAGGTTCTCGATGGTCACATTCACTTGCAGCGGCATGGCGTTGGCGCCCAGGCAGGTGAGGGCGGCGGCAGCGGCGGCCAGGCGGAATGTGCGGCGCACAGGCAATTGGCGGGGTGTGGTCATGGGCAAAGGCTCCTCGGCAGGGGTGGTGTCGGGCCCGACCTGGGCCCGCACGGCCGATGCTAGGAAGCGCGCCTCCCGCAGTCCTCACCAGAGGATCACGGCGCCGTGATGTCTGCGCTGCGGCGCTGCAGCTCAGCGCCGCGCGGCCATCACATGGCGCGCCTGCACATAGCCGAAGGCAAAGTCCACCGACTCGGCCACGTTGCGCAGCGTTGCCCGGCGCTCGCGTTCGGTGGTGAAGAAGGCCAGGTCAACGCTGTGGCGGATGTACTGCGGGCTCAGCCGGTTCAACGCCACGCAGGCCACGTCAGCCAGCAGGCCGTGGTCGGCCGCGATGCCGGGGTAGCGCGGTGCCGCAGCCGCCACCGCGTCGAAGATGGTTTTTTCGTGCGTGTTGTAGACCGATGAAAAGTCCATGGCGGGCGCTCCTGGGGCAAGGCGGCTGGTCTGCCCATATCGGCAGCCGGCGCGCCTGGCTTGAGCGCCGCCCATGCCCGCAACCGGCCCTACGTGGCGAGCAGGCGCTCGGCGTCCAGCAGCTTGAAGCGCAGCAGCGCCAGGTTGGCGTGGGCGCGGTCGAGCACCGCCACGAAGCCCAGCTCGCGGCCGTCGGCCACTCCCGGCAGGCGGCGCAGCAGGGTCTGGCGCTGCCCGATGGTCACCAGCATTTCATCGGGCGCTGGTTCCTGGCCAGCCACGGCCTGGTGCGCCAGCCGCGCGGCGCACAGGGCCTCGGCCAGCGCCACCAGATCGGCGGCGGGCTGCTCGCGCTGCTGGCTGGCCAGCAAGTCACCGCTGTGCAGGTCGACGATGCCGCAGGCCAGCAGGCCTTCGCTGCGCGCCAGCGGCAGCAGCAGGCGGTTGGCCAGCAGCGTCGGCAGCGCGGCGGCGCTCTGGCCGGCATCGGCGCGCAGGGCTGTGGCATGGCTGGGTGGCGGTTTGCAGGCAGCGGCTGGCGCGCGTGCCTGGGCTGGCGGCATGGCCTGGGTGGCCTCCCAGGCTTCGAGCACGCGGTTCCAGACACTGGCGGCGCTGCCCAGCGGCTCGGCCAGCGCATGGGCCATCACATGGGCCGGCCAGTCTTGCGCCAGGATGCGCTGGCGCAGCGCCGCCGCGCCCGGCGGCAGGATGAACACCAGATGCGGGCAGCGCCACTCGCTCTGGTGGCAGGCGGCCACCAGCGCGCGCAGCAGCGACACCAGCGCATGCGGCTGCATGGCGCCAACGATCACGGCGGTCAGCTGGCTGCCTTCGGCCAGCGCGCTGGTGATCTCCTCTGGCGCAAAGCCGGCGGCGCTGGTGCCGCCACGGATGTCGGCGTGGTAGACCCGCAGTGCCGGTGCGCCCCGGCGCGGCACCAGGGTGCGCTCGATCACCGCCAGCGTGCACAAGGTGCTGCGCTCTCGCAGGTTGAGCCGCTGCACCCGCGCGCCGGCCGCGTCGGCCAGCGCATGCAGCACCTGCGATGCCCACAGCCGTGACGGGTCGAGCAGGGTCAGCATGGCGCTGGCGCGCTGCAGGTCGTGGCGGTGGCCGGCAAAGTGCGCGCGCATGGCGGCGGCGGGTGAATCGTCGACCAGCACATCGCTGCTGGCAGACACCGCGTTGGCCAGGGCCTGGGCCTGGGTCTGGGCCTGGGACACATCCGGGTCGGCCCCGGCTGCGGCATCGCCGCTGCTGCCATCGGGCGTGGTGGCCGCCGGCAGGCGGCGCGGTGTCAGGTCACCAAACAGGCTGCTGAACATGGATGTCTCCGGTGGTCTGGCAACCACTCTAGCCCCGCCATGTCAAGCCCAGGTGTCGTGATGTATGCCGGCCGCGCCTGCCACAGGGGGCGTGATGCACGTCACGCTTACCACTGGTGACACACCAGCGCCGTGGCCGGCGCCGTGTCCCGGCGGTGGCATGGCGCCGGCGTTGCCAGACCTACCATCGGCGCCATGAGCGCTGCCCAACTTGCCGCCGCCGCCACGCCCGCACCGCCGCTGCGCCAGGACGCCACCATCATCGGCCTGGTCGGCCTGGCCCACGGCGTCAGCCATTTCAGCCAGCTGCTGCTGGCGCCGCTGTTCCCGTGGCTGAAGACCGAGTTCAACGTCAGCTACACCGAACTGGGCCTGCTGCTGACGATCTTCTTCGTCGTGTCCAGCGCGGTGCAGACCGCGTCGGGCTTCGTCGTCGACCGCTTCGGCCCGCGCCCGGTGCTGCTGGGCGGCCTGGCGCTGCTGGGCTTGGCGGCGCTGGGCTACGCCTCTGCCACCAGCTACGCCATGCTGGCGGCCTGCGCGGTGCTGGCCGGCGTGGGCAACGGCGTGTTCCACCCGGTGGACTACACCTTGCTGAACCGGCAGGTGCATGCCAGCCGGCTGGGCCATGCCTACAGCGCGCATGGCATCACCGGCACGCTGGGCTGGGCGCTGGCGCCGGCGCTGATGGTGCCGGTGGCGCTGGCCGCCGGCTGGCGCATGGCGATGTTGAGCGCCGCAGCGGTGGCCTTCGGCGTGTTGGGCCTGCTGTGGTGGCACCGCGCCCGCCTGGTGCTGGACGACCCGGCGCCAGCGCCGGCAGCGGCCACCGCCGCCGCAGCGCCACCACCCGAAGGCCAGTTCGACTTTTTGCGCATCCCGGCGGTGTGGATGTGTTTTGCGTTCTTCTTTTTCTACGCCATGGCGCTGAGCATCGTGCAGGCCTTTGCGCCCGAGGCCGCCCCCCAGTTGCACAACGTGCCGCTGGCCTGGGTGGCGGCCTGCCTGTCGATCTACATGGTGGGCAGCGCCAGCGGCATGGTGCTGGGCGGCTTTCTGGCCAAAGACCCATCACGCTGTGAGCGCACTGTGGCCGTGGGCATGGGCCTGGCGGCCTGCATCGCCTTGTGGATGGCGCTGGGCCCGGTGCCGGGCTGGGCGGTGCCAGTGCTGTTTGGCGCCATGGGCCTGGTCAGCGGCAGCGCCGGGCCATCGCGTGACATGCTGGTCAAGCGCAGCACACCGGCCAATGCCAGCGGCCGGGTGTTCGGCGTGGTGTATTCGGGGCTGGACATCGGCCAGGCGCTGGCGCCGCTGCTGTTCGGCCGGCTGATGGATTTGCAGCAGCACCGCGCCATCTGGATCGGCCTGGCCCTGGTGCAGGGCGTGCTGATCGTCAGCGCCTTCCAGGTGCGGCGGGTGCGGCGTGAGCTGCGGCCCGCCCACAATCGTGGCCCGCTGGCGTCCAACCGTTGACCATGCCAACCCCCCGTCTTGCCGGCCATGCCCTCGTCGAAGCCCTGATCGCCCAGGGAGTGCACACCTGCTTCGGCGTGCCGGGCGAGAGCTACCTGGCGGTGCTCGACGGCTTTCACCAGCACCGCGACCACATCCGCTTCATCGCCTGCCGGCAAGAAGGCGGCGCCGCTTTCATGGCCGAGGCGCAAGGCAAGCTGGGGCCGCGCCCGGGGGTGTGCTTCGTCACCCGCGGGCCGGGCGCCACCAACGCCAGCATCGGCGTGCACACCGCGTTTCAGGATTCCACGCCGCTGGTGCTGTTCATCGGCCAGGTGGCCAGTGACCAGCGTGACCGTGAAGCCTTCCAGGAGCTGGATTACCGCCAGATGTTCGGCCCCGGCACCCTGGGCCTGGCCAAGTGGGTGGGTGAGGTGCAGCAGGCCGACCGCCTGCCCGAGTACATCGCGCGGGCCTTCCACACCGCGCTGCAGGGCCGCCCCGGCCCGGTGGTGCTGGTGCTGCCCGAGGACATGCTCACCACCGCCACCGCCGCGCCGGTGCTGCCGATCGCCCAGGCCGCCCACGCCTGGCCGGCGCCAGGCGCGCTGCGCGATCTGCGGGCCATGCTGCTGGCCGCCACACAGCCGCTGCTGATTGCCGGCGGCAGCGGCTGGGACGCCGAAGCCGCCCGCGCGCTGCAGCGCTTTGCCGAGAACTGGCAGCTGCCGGTGGGCTGCGGCTTCCGCTTCCAGGACACCTTCGACAACCGCCACCCGCTGTACGCCGGTGATGTGGGCATCGGCATCAACCCCAAGTTGGCGCAGCGGGTGAAAGACGCCGATCTGATCATCGCGCTGGGCGTGCGCCTGGGCGAGATGACCACCGGCGGCTACAGCCTGATCACCCCGCCCCGGGCCGCGCAGCGCCTGGTGCACATCCACGCCGGGCCCGAAGAACTGGGCCGGGTGTACGCGGCTGATTTGCTGCTGCAAGCCAGCATGGCCAGCGCCGCCAAGGCGCTGGAAGCACTGGCCGCGCC
>JANNMP010000664.1:0-9892 GCA_031398015.1 Burkholderiaceae bacterium | reverse complement strand
CGATATCGGTGGCACGTCGAAGCGCGTCTTCGCCACCGTAGCCGATTGCTGCGGCAAAAATCAGCGCGACTTCGAGCGCACCGACCACACAGATGTCTTTGAACAGGCGCTGCGCCTGCATGCGTTCGAGCGTGAAGCAGAAGTAGATCGACGGTATTGCCAGCAAGTGAACCGATCGCGCCAGCCAAATTTCTGCAGGAACCCCGGTGTACCGACCGACGATGAAGTTCGCCGCCAGCATGGCGGTCAACAGGCAACAGTAGACGACACCTTCGCTGGCATGCGGAGGCATCGCCTGCACCAAGGTGTGCGGGCGCATTGCCACCACCAGCAACGGGGCGGCCAGCACCACGGCGAGATAAGCGAACGTCAGCCACAGCAAGCCCAGTTCCTCTGCACCGGGCAGACTGAAAATTGACAGATAGACCAGCAGCCTGGACATGTTGTTGAGGACCGTCCTGCGGCCTTCCTCGGCAAAGGGGCCAAGTGGCAGCTGTCACGCTGGCGCCTTGTTCCGCGCCTGATCGGACACCAACCACGTTGCCAGTGGCAGCTGGCAGGGCCAGTGATGGAAAACAAGCCGTGTCGTGTTCAGGCGCCAGGTGCCAAGCGCTGCTGCCGAGCCCCGCCACCTTGTGTCAACGCGGTGGACGCGATCACATAGAGCAGCGTTGCCAGCCCGACCCCTGCTGTGACAGCCATCGCGATCAGGCGCCGCTTCGGCCCGCTGCGGCGTTCCGGCGCTGTGGCCACATCGACCACCTGCACCATCGATCCGTCACGGACTTCATCAAGACGCGCCAATTCAAACTGACGGGAGAACAGTTCGAACAATGTCTCCTGGTACTTGAACTCGCGATAGTGGCCGATGTAGTCGGTATTGCTTCCAGAGCGGTCGGAGTCTTCGACCCGAGCCAGCTGTGCACGCAACTGCGCCAGCGCTGACAATTGCCCCTGCACTTCGACTGACTCATCGGTCAATGACCGCCGCAGCGCTTGAAGCCTGACCTCGGATGAGGTGACCTCTGCACGCAAGCGCGAGTACGCCTCGGCCGCTGCCCGGGGTTCTGTGCGCAACGCTGCCAGATTGAAGCCACTGGCCTGCAGGGCCTTCTGTGCCTTGTCAAGTTTTTCCCTGGCTTGCTCGGCCTCGCGTTGGAAGAACGTTCGACGCATTTGTGCTTCAGTCAGCGCCAATTGCGAGGTCAGCCGCCGCAGCTCTGCCACGTGGCGGTTGGCGATGTCAGCCGCACGTTGTGGCGATCTGTCGTCGACTTCGACCGCCATCAGACCATCCTTTTTCCCGATCGAGATGCGCACGCGAGAGGCCAGGGCGTCTCTGGCGTCAGCGCGAAGTGTGGTGCCGTAGACGGACATCAACTGAAACTCATCAACCAAGCGGTCCCGCACATTGGCGCTCTCCAGCAGTGACGCATACTGGTCGGCGCTGCTGCGGATTCCTTGCCCCAAACCGGCCAAGTTGCTCAGAGCACCCAGTGAGGCGATGGCCGCTGCAGCTGAGCCACCCGATTGCTGCGGTGGAATGAAGCTGGTGCGGGCGCTGAAAGTCTCGGGGATTGCGAAGCTCACACCCAGCCCGAGCAGCCCTGCGGCCAGCGGCAGGATCAGCAACAACTTCCAGCGCTGACGCACGCCGACCAGCAACTCTTGCACGGAGATGCCGTTGGGTTGGGGGTAGTCCGCAAGTCCGGCGGAACTGGATGCGGAGTTCACGTCGATCCGATGCTCAATTGAGTGCAGCCTTGAGTCCTGCGAGGCCGATTCCGAACTGGTAGACGATTTGCGTCCAGTCCTTCGCGTGCTGCGCCCACGTCGTTTTGTTGAGCTCCTCCGGCACGAAGATTGTGTCCCCTGGCTCGGCTGCCAGCCCGGCGATCTGGTTGCCGCGCGTGAACATGCCGCTCTCTTGCAGACTGCTGTTGACCGAACCATTGGCGCGAATGACGAACACACTGGTGTCGTCGGCGCCGCGGGTGGGGCCACCCGCCAAGCGCAGGTAGTCACCGACGGTGCGGCTGGGTGAGTGCAGATAACTCCCAGCGCTGAACACGCTGCCAAACACACCCACCGTGGTCGGGCGTGCCGGAATGTTCAATCGGTCGCCGTCCTCCAACAGCATTTCTGGCAAGGAATCCGTGGTCGGTGTCATTTGCAGCACGACACGTCCAGTCGGCTTGAGGTTGCGAAGTTGCTCGATCAACCGGCTGTTGGACGCGTTGGCGAATGCTTGTGTCGAAGCTTCGTCACTGTTGCTGGCTCGGCGTGTGACGGAAGCGCTGGTGACCTGCGTCTCGAAATCGCGCAGTGCCCGCTCGTAGTTGGTCTGCTGCGTGACACGCACACTTTCGCGGTTGAATTCCGTTGCATACAGATAGGCGTTCCCGGTGATGCCACCAGCCGCACGCAACGCATCCACCAGCGAGCTGTCAGGAGGCAGCACGTATTCACCCGGTCGTGCCACTTCGCCCTCGATGCGCACGCGCTTGCTCTGCATGGCCATTGGCCCCACGACATCGGCCGCATTGAATGCACGCAGCAGATCACCGTTGGCCGGTTGCAGCGCTTTGTTCGCGGGCAAGTCCAGTTGCGTCAGGCGGTTGCCAGATGCGTTGTCCAGCCGCACCAGCGCCAGCCGGCGGCTGTCGGCCACCGCGCTGAAGCCTCCGGCCATCGCCAGCAGATCGTCGATGGTTTCATTGGTCTTGACCTCGAAGATTGCCGGCCGGTTCACGCTGCCGATCAGCGCAATCTGGGCCCCGGTCGGCCCAACATGGATCACATCGTCGGCCTGCAACAACTGGTCACCTCGGCGATCACCTTTGAGCAGCAAATCGTAGAGGTCGAAGTTGGCTGCAACGACGGCGCCTCGGCGCAGCTGGATGTTGCGAAAGCTGCCAGCAGCCGAAGGCCCACCCGCTCGCATCAGCGCCTGTGCCAGAGTTGAGAGGCTGTTCACCGTCACTGCGCCAGGCCTGTTGACGAATCCCGTCACGTAGACGCGCAGGCCACGCAATTGGCCCAGCGTGACACTGATCTGGAAGTTCTTGAACACCAGCGCCACACGGCGACTGATGACCTCTGGAACGTCAGCATATCGAACACCCGACACCATCACCGGCCCAACGCGGGGGATGCTGATACGCCCGCTGCGGTCCACCTGCAGCCGCAGGTCGGCATCAACAGAGCCCCAGAGGGTGACCACCAGTTCGTCACCCGCACGCAAAACGTAGTCGGCAGGTACCAGCGGGCTGTAGTCGCTGGCATCGCCACTTGGTTGAAGCCCGTCGATCAACGATATCCCGAACCGGCGGATGTCAGCCCCGCCTGGCTGTTTGCGGACATAGGATTCGAAGTCGCTGGGCGCAGCGACTGCTTGCGCATTGGCAGGGGGTTGCTGCACGCCTTGAACTTCCCGCGTGGCCGTCGTTTCGGTCTGCGCCGGCTGCCGCAAGCGGATCGGCCCACTGTTCGAAATGCCGGACTCGGCTTGCGTGGTTGATTGCGCCCGAGGTGCCAGCGGTGTGGCCCACAAGATCACAGGCATCAACATGGAGGCCAGCAGCCTCTGCAGGAGTCGGCGTGTTGCAGTGTGGGGCTGGCGATGTGTCAGATTCATGCCTCTTGGCCCGGATCGGCCGGTACATCGAATGAGGAGACGACCAAGTTCTGATCGGTAGGTCAGCCGCAGGGAGCGCGTTTGCTGCGGGCGCATTCTAGAGGACCGGCTCGGCGCTGCCGTGGCCCCGGCGTGCGCCGCCGATGTGCCTGGAGGCCGCCGATAGAATGTGTTGCCATGCTCATTCTGTTGATGGCTTTTGCGGTGTCCCTGGTGGTCACCCTGTGGCTCGTGCGCCGCACCAAGAGCGAAGGCCATCGCTTCCACGATCATGATCTTTCGGGGCCGCAGAAATTCCATGTGACGCCTGTTCCGCGTGTCGGTGGGCTCGGGATCGTCGCAGGGGTGTTGGTGGGCATCAGCGCGTTGTGGTGGAGCGACGCGGGTGTGGCCCTGCAGGCGCTGCTGCTGATGGCCTGCGCCGTGCCCGCATTCGGCTCTGGTTTGACCGAGGACCTGACCAAGACGCAAAGTCCGCGGCGGCGCTTGTTTTTCACTGCTGTCTCCGCGTCGCTCGCAGTCGTCTTTCTCGATGCCGTGATCTCTCGCACTGACATTCCTGGCCTGGACTGGGTGGTCTCGTTCAGTGCGGGCGCTGCGCTGATCACTGTTTTCGTCGTCGCTGGTGTCGCGAACTCGCTGAACATCATCGACGGCTTCAACGGCCTTGCCTCCATGTGTGCCGTGCTGATGCTGGCCAGCGTCGGATACGTCGGCTTCCAGGTTGGCGACGAACTCATCGTCGTGATGGCAGTGGCCGGCGTCGGCGCCGTGCTCGGCTTCTTCGTCTGGAACTTCCCCGCCGGTCTGATCTTCCTCGGCGACGGCGGTGCCTACTTCCTCGGCTTCTACATCGCCGAACTGGCCATCTTGCTGTTGTACCGAAACCCCAGCGTGTCGCCGATGTTTCCGCTGCTGGTCTGCATCTATCCGGTGTTCGAGACCCTGTTTTCGATCTACCGCCGGGTGATGTTGCGCAACCAGCCCGCCGGCATGCCCGATGGCATCCACCTGCATTCGCTGATCTACCGCCGCATCATGCGCTGGGCGATCGGCAAGAAGGCCAAGCGCTCGGCGGCGCGCCGCAACTCGATGACCTCGCCCTACCTGTGGATGCTGTGCATGACGGCCGTGGTGCCGGCCATGCTGTTCTGGGACAGCACAGCGGCGCTGGCCAGCTTCATCGTGCTGTTCGGTGTGGGCTACACCGCGCTGTACTGGCGCATCGTGCGTTTCAAGGCGCCACGCTGGATGATCACCAAGCGCTGAGCAGCGCCCTCAGCTTGCAGCGGCGCCGCCGGCATACCAGCGCGCCGCCACCGCCAGCCCGGCGCGGATGTCATGGCTGGGCCGGTAACCCAGCAAGCGCGCGGCCTTGCCCACGTCGGCGCGTGAATGCCGCACATCACCGGCGCGGAAGTCACGGTGCACCGGTGCGGTGGTGGCCAGGCCCGGCCGTTGGGCCTGCAGCGCCTGCATCAGCAGCGTGTGCAATTGCCTGAGGTCGGTCTGGTCGCCCACTGCCACGTTGTAGACCTGGTTCAGTGCCGCTGCATCGGCCACGGTGGCGGCCAGCAGGTTGGCCTGCACCGCGTTGGCCACGAAGCAGAAGTCGCGGCTGGTCTGGCCGTCGCCGTTGATGTAGACCGTCTTGCCGCCCAGGATGGCGGCGGCCCACTTGGGGATCACCGCCGCATAGGCGCCGTTGGGGTCTTGCCGCGGGCCGAACACATTGAAGTAGCGCAGGCCGATGCTCTGCAGGCCATAACAACGCGCAAAGACGTCGGCATACAGTTCGTTGACGTACTTGGTCACCGCATAAGGCGACAGCGGTTTGCCGATGGTTTCTTCGACCTTGGGCAGGCCTGGGTGGTCACCATAGGTGCTGCTGCTGGCCGCGTACACAAAGCGTTGCACAGCCGCGTCGCGTGCGGCCACCAGCATGTTCAGAAAGCCGCTGATGTTGGCCGCGTTGGTGGTGATGGGGTCGGCAAGCGAGCGGGGCACCGAGCCCAGCGCCGCCTGGTGCAGCACGATCTGCACACCGCTGCACGCCGCCTGGCAATCGGCCAGATTGCGGATGTCGCCGTCGACGAAGCGGAAGTTCGCCCAGGCCGCATCGCCCACGGCAGTGTGCACCGCAGCCAGGTTGTGGCGGTGGCCGGTGGCAAAGTTGTCCAGCCCCACCACGGCCTGGCCCAGGTCCAGCAGGGTTTCGACCAGGTGGCTGCCGATGAAGCCGGCGGCGCCGGTCACCAGCCAGCGGCGGGGTTGGGCGCGCAGCTGGGCCTGCAGGCGGTCGTGAGCGGTGGTCATGTGGGCTTGTCGGCTGGCGGCGGCGAGGCAGCAGCGGGAAAGTGGTTGGAAGGTCTCGGCTCAGAACGTCTCGGATCAGAACGTCTCGGCATCCACCAGCAGCGGCGCGCTGGCATCCTTGGGCGCCAGCCTGGGCACCACACCTGGCGGCCAGTCGATGCCGATGGCCGGGTCGTCCCAGCGGATGGCGCGTTCGCAATCCTTGGCGTAGGTGTCGGTGGTCTTGTACAAGAAGCGCGCATCGGCGCTCAGTGCCATGAAGCCATGGGCAAAGCCCTCCGGGATCCAGAGTTGGTGGCGGTTCTCGGCGCTGAGCACCATCGCCACCCACTGGCCAAAACGCGGCGAGCTGCGGCGGATGTCCACCGCCACGTCCAGCACCGCACCGTGCACCACACGCACCAGCTTGCCCTGGGGCTGCGGCGGCAGCTGGTAGTGCAGGCCGCGCAGCACGCCCTGGGCGGAATGCGATTCGTTGTCCTGCACAAACGGGCGCGGCTGCGGCAGGCCCAACGCCGCCAGGCCATCGGCAAAGCGCTGCTGGTTGAAGCTTTCCATGAACCAGCCGCGGTCGTCGCTGAACACGGCGGGTTCGATCAGCACCACATCAGGCAAGCGGGTGGGGGTAAATTGCATGCTGTCCCTGGTCGAAAGCTGCCGGCTCAGCGCAGTGCCAGCGCTTCGCTCAGCATGCGCTCCACGCCCACGCGCCAATCGGGCAATTGCAGCCCGAACGCCTGACGCAAGCGGGCCGTGTCCAGGCGTGAGTTCAACGGCCGCTGCGCCGGTGTGGGGTAGGCGCTGCTGGCAACCGGCTGCACCTGCTCGGGTCCAGCCTTCAGTGCTACGCCGTGTTGGCGCGCAAAGGCCAGCACATGGCGGGCGTAGCCGCACCAGCTCACCTCGCCCGTCGCCACCGCGTGGTAGGTGCCGGTCAGCGTGGGCTCACGCTGGGCCTGGCGCAGCGCATGGGCGGTGATGTCGGCCAGCAAATCAGCGCCGGTGGGTGCGCCGATCTGGTCGTCGATGACGGTCAGCGTGTCGCGCTCGGCCGCCAGGCGCAGCATGGTGCGGGCAAAGTTGCCGCCGCGCGCCGCGTGCACCCAGCTCGTGCGCAGGATCAGGTGGCGGCCGCCGGCTTGGCGGATCAACGCTTCGCCGTCGAGCTTGCTGCGGCCATACACGCTCAACGGCCCGGTGGCGGCGTCTTCGCTGCGGGGGCTGTCGCCGCTGCCGTCGAAGACATAGTCGCTGCTGTAGTGCAGCAGCCAGCCGCCCAGCTCGGCCATCACCTGGGCGATGGTGCCCGGCGCGGTGGCATTGATGGTGTGCGCCAAGGCGGCGTCGGTCTCGGCCTTGTCCACGGCCGTGTAGGCAGCGGCATTGACCACCACGTCAGGGCGCAGCGCGCGCAGTTGGCCGGCCAAGGCCTCGGGCTGTGACAGATCGCCCAGCGGCGCGCCATCGGCGTCGGCCTTGGGCCATGCCAGCACCTCACCCAACGGCGCCAAGGCGCGGCGCAGTTCCCATCCAAGCTGGCCGTTGGGCCCCAACAGAACAATCTTCATCAACTCAGGCCAGCCACGCAAAACCCGCGATTCTAAGGACGCAGGGTGTGCATCCAGGCCGCGCAAACTGTGTTGCGGCCGCCAAAACCGCCGCTCGCAGATAATGCGTCACAGATGACCGACACCAACCCCACCGCCGATTCAATTCCAGCCCACGCCGACACACCGGTTGTTGAACCCACGCCGCAGCGCTTCGAAACCCTGGCACTCGACGCCAAACTGCTGCGCGCCGTCACTGAATCGGGCTACACCGCGATGACGCCGATCCAGTCCAAGGCCACCCCCCTGGTGCTGGCCGGTCGTGTTGTGCTGGGCGCGGCGCAGACCGGCACCGGCAAGACTGCGGCCTTCTCGTTGCCGCTGCTGCAGAAGATGATGAAGCACGAGACGGCGTCGATGTCGCCGGCGCGCCACCCGGTGCGTGCCCTGGTGCTCACCCCCACGCGTGAGTTGGCTGACCAGGTGGCCAACAACGTCAAGGCCTACGCCAAGCACACCCAGCTGCGCAGCACGGTGGTGTTCGGCGGCATCGACATGAAGCCGCAGACGGCCGAGCTCAAGCGCGGCGTGGAGGTGTTGATCGCCACGCCCGGCCGCTTGCTTGACCACATCGAGGCCAAGAACTGCGTGTTGAACCAGGTTGAATATGTGGTGCTGGACGAGGCCGACCGCATGCTCGACATCGGCTTCCTGCCTGACCTGCAGCGCATCCTCAGTTATTTGCCCAAGGGCAACCGCCAGACGCTGCTGTTCTCGGCCACGTTCTCGCCTGAAATCCGCAAGCTGGCGCAGAGTTATCTGCAAGACCCGATCACGGTGGAAGTGGCGCGCCCCAACGCCACCGCCACCAATGTGGAGCAGCGCTTCTACAGCGTGGCCGAGGACGACAAGCGCGCGGCGGTGCGCCAGCTAATCAAGACACGTGAACTGAGCCAGGCCCTGGTCTTCGTCAACAGCAAGCTGGGTGCCGCGCGCCTGGCCCGCAGCTTCGAGCGCGAAGGCATGCGCACCCAGGCGCTGCACGGCGACAAGAGCCAGGACGAGCGGCTGAAGGCGCTGGCCGCGTTCAAGGCTGGTGAGGTCGATCTGCTGGTGGCCACCGACGTGGCCGCGCGCGGGCTGGACATCGTCGACCTGCCGGCGGTCTTCAATTTTGACGTGCCGTACAACGCCGAAGACTATGTGCACCGCATCGGCCGCACCGGCCGCGCAGGCGCGTCGGGACTGGCCGTGACCTTGGTCGACCGCGACGACATGCGCCTGGTGGGCGACATCGAACGGCTGATCAAGAAAAAGATCGAGCTGGAGCCGTTTGAGCTGGTGGACGACCGGCCGCGCCGGGCGCCTTACCGTGAACGCGAACGTGAGCGCTTCGACGACTTGCCAGCGCGTGACGACGAGCCAGTGGCGCTGCGGCCCGCCGAGCGCGCGCCGCGTGAGTTCGAGCGCCCGCGCCGCGCCGCGATGCCACCTGCCGACCCGTTCTTCGAGACGCCGTATGAGCCCACTGCGTCCAGTGGCGACAAACCGGCATGGGAGCAAAAAAGCGGCGCGCAGCCGGTGCTTGTGCGGGGCCTGTCGCCCAACATCCGCAGCAAGCGCAAGGTGGCGTCGCTGCTGGGCGGCAGCAAGCTCTGAATTGACAGCTGGCGGTGGCCAGCCAGGCCCAGTCAGGCCGCCAGCCAGCTGAACACTGCCGGCAGCCGCCCCCCCAGCGGCGTTGCAGCGGCTGCTCGCCAGGCCGCCACGCTGCGGCTTTCACAGCGCGCGCCGGGCAGCGTCAGGCCACAGGCCACGGCCAGCTGGGTGCCGGGCTGCAGGTGCTGCAACAGTGCGCCCAGCAAGGCATCGTTGCGGTAGGGCGTTTCGATGGCGATCTGGGTCTGGCCCTGCTGGCGGGACGAGGCCTCCAGCGCACGGATGCGGCTGGCCCGCGCCGCCGCATCCACCGGCAAGTAGCCCACAAACGCAAAACTCTGGCCATTCAAGCCGCTGGCGGCCAGCGCCAGCAGCAGCGAACTCGGCCCGGCCATCGGCTCGACCACCAGCCCCAGCGCATGCGCGGCTTGCACCAGGGCGGCGCCGGGGTCGGCCACCGCCGGCAAGCCGGCTTCAGACATCAGGCCGATGTCATGCCCGGCCAGCGCTGGCGCCAGCAGCGGCCGCAGGTCGGATGCAGCCTTGTTTTGGCCACTGCCCTTGGCCGGGCGCGGCAGCTCGGTGACCTGAATTTGCTGCAGCGGCAGCGCCAGCGGCACCAAAGCCTGCACACGCTTGAGCAGTGCGCGGGTGGTCTTGGCGTTTTCGCATACCCAGTGCCCCAGCGTGGCGGCGCGCTGGATCACCGCTTGCGGCAGCACCTGGTCCAAGG
>JANNMP010000279.1:0-3703 GCA_031398015.1 Burkholderiaceae bacterium | reverse complement strand
GCGGCTTCGTCGGGCACCGGCTTGACCAGCACCGGCACTTCGTCCAGCCCGGCCAGCTTGGCGGCGCGGAAGCGCCGTTCACCGGCAATGATTTCGTACTGGTCCGCGTTGGCATTCAACGCGCCCGTCGCAGGGGAGGGCCCCTGCGACTTGGCATGACCGGCTTGCCGACCTTGTTCGCCCAATGGGCGAACAAGGATCGGCTGCATGATGCCCTGGCTCTTGATGCTTTCGGCCAGCTCGTAGAGCGAGCCTTCGTCCCGGCGGGTGCGCGGCTGGTAGCGGCCCGGCTGCAACTGGCTCAGCTTGAGCACGCTGGGCCGCGATGGGTCTGCCGGCGTGGCGTCGGCCACCCTGGGGCCGAGCAGTGCTTCGAGGCCGAGGCCGAGGCCCTTGGGTTTCTTGGTGACCATGGGCCGGGATTGTCGGCGATCAGCCCGGGGCAGCAGGGCAGCGGCGGCACATGCAGCGCATCGATGGCCTTATCCTTGCGGGCCGAGCCGCAGTTTCACCCACCGGACCAGCCAGCATGACCCATCAGATCTTCGTCGACGGCCAAGAAGGCACCACCGGCCTGCGCATCCACGAGATGCTGGCGCGCCGCAGCGATGTGCAGGTGCTGCGCATCGACGCCGACAAGCGCAAGGACGCGGCCGAACGCGCGCGCCTGCTCAATGCCGCCGACGTGGCATTTCTGTGCCTGCCCGATGCCGCCGCGCGCGAGGCGGTGGCGCTGGTCAACAACCCCCGCACCTGCGTCATCGACGCCAGCACCGCCCACCGCACGCTGCCGGGCTGGGCCTTTGGCCTGCCCGAGCTGGCAGCCGGCCAACGCGACAAGCTGCGCACGGCCAAACGCATTGCCAACCCCGGCTGCCATGCCAGCGCCTTCATCCTGCTGCTGCGCCCGCTGATCGACGCCGGCCTGCTGCCGGTGGATGCGGCTGTCAGCGCCACCTCGGTCACCGGGTATTCCGGTGGCGGCAAATCGATGATTGCGCAATACGAAGCCGGCGGTGATGCCAAGCTGCAGTCGCCCCGCCCCTACGGCCTGGCGCTGGCCCACAAGCACCTGCCCGAGATGGTGGCCCACACCGGCCTGGCGCGCGCGCCGGTGTTCTTGCCGATGGTGGCCAATTTCTACAAGGGCCTGTCGGTCAGCGTGGGCCTGCAGACCGGCCAGCTGCGCCCCGGCACCAGCGGCGCTGCGGTGCAGCAGGCGCTGGCCGCGCACTATGCCGGTGAGCGCTTCGTGCAGGTGATGCCGCTCGGTGACCCAGCCACGCTGGAGGCCGGGTTCTTCGATGTGCAGGCCTGCAATGACAGCAACCGCTGCGAGCTGTTCGTCTTCGCCAATGCCAGCCAGGTGCTGCTGATGAGCCGCCTGGACAACCTGGGCAAGGGCGCCAGCGGCGCCGCCGTGCAGGCGATGAATGTGCACCTGGGGCTGGATGAGGGCCTGGGGCTGGGCTGACGCCGCGTCTGAGGTTCAAGGCGCGCGGCGCCGCGCCACAAACTGGATCGGCTGGTGCGCCTGGGCGCCGCCGCTGGTCAACATCCGCAGGCGCAGCTCGTCGCCCACCAGCTGGCCCTGGTAGCGGTGGGTGATGTCGCGCTCGCTGGTGCCGCTGACCTCGGTGCTGCGGGTGGCAAAACGCAGGCCTTGCGCCGTGACGCGGCCTTCAACGATGGCCCGCGGCACACGCAGGAACGACACCGTGCCGCTGATCTCGTCACCATCGCCGCCCAGCTCCAGCCGCTCGTTGAAATTGGCGTTGGGCCAGTCGTAGACCACCTCGGCCACCCAGCGGCCGTTGATCGGCGGGCGCACAGCGGGTGCGGCCGGCTGCTGTTGGGGCGGCTGTTGCGACGGCTGTTGCGACTGCTGTTGCGCCGTTCGTGGCCTGCGCGGCGCCGGGGTACTGCGGCTGGTCCACCACCATGCGCCGCCGGCTGCCAGCGCCACCGTGCCCACCGCCGCGCCGGCCAGCCAGTGGCGGCGCGGTGCGCCCGGCGCCACGCCCGGGGCCACATCACCCAGGCTCTGGCGCAGCACGGCCACCAGGCGGTCGGTGTCGGCGGCAAAGCGGCGCGCATCGAGCACCAGCGCCTGGCGCCTGGCCAGCGGCTTCAGAGCCTCGGGCAACTGCGCCTCGCTGGGCATGGCCGCGCCGTCCAGCAGCAGCGGGATCACCTGCAGCCCATGCGCCAGGCCGGTGGCCACCTCCTGCCGCACAAAGTCATCGTCGGCGGCCAGCCGCGGCGCCCCGCCGGCATGCGGCGCCAGCCAGCGTGGGCCGATCAGCACCAGCAACACGCGTGAGCCAACCACCGCCTGCGCGATGGCCTGGTCGAAGGCCTGGCCGGCGCCGATGTCGTCGACATCAATGAACACGCGCTGCGCGCCCAGCGCACGTGACAGCGCGTCGTGCAGCGCGCGGGCGTAGCCGGCGGTGTCGTCACGGCGGTAGCTGATGAACACCTGCGCTGCGGTGGGGGTCATGTTGGGCCCCGTTGTTGCGCCGGTTGTTGCGTCGGTTGTTGCGCCGGTTGTTGCGCCGGTTGCAGCGCCGGTTGCAGGGCGAGATGCACCGCCTGCGCCAGCAGCAGCGCCGCGCCCTCGGCCCACCAGTGCACCACGGCGGCAGCGCTGGCCTGGGCCCGGCACAGGCGCTGCATGCGGCGCAGGTCATGCCGGTCGGCGGTGTTCAGCAGCGCCACCGCCCAGGCGGTGGCCACGCAGGCCTGGCAGGCCAACGCCAGCAGCGCCAAGGCCACCGCCACCGCTGGAACGTCGCCCAGCGCCAGTGAGTGCGCCAGTGTTTGCGCCAGTGTTTGCACCACCTCCACCGCCAGCCGCGTCTTGCCGAAACCGCCCGGCCCCATCAGCGTGACCAGGCGGTGCGCCAGCACGTCGGCGCGCAGCCGCGCGCCCATCGCATCGACGACGTGCAACTGGGTCGGGTCGTGCGGCAGGTTCAGCGCGCTGGGGCCCTGCACGGGCAACTGGCGCAGCATCAGCGGCGGCGCTTCGCGCAGCGCGGCGGCGGCTGGCGCGTTGCCCAGGCGCTCGGCCAACCGGGCCAGCCGGTTGCGTTCGTCGAGGATCCATTCGTCATAGAAGCCGGGCAGCAGCTCGCCCCGGTACAAGGCGCGGGCCTCGGCCAGCCGGCCGGCCCGCATGGCGGCGTCGAATGCGACCGCGTCGCACTGCAGGCTGTTGCCCGCCAGGCGTTGCCACTGCCGGTCAGCGCTGATCAGCGTGGTGCCGGCCGCGCCAGCCGCGCCGGCATGGCCCGGCGCATCGAGCAGGCTCTTCAGCGTGGACAGCACCTGGCGCGGCTGGGCGCGGCCAGGCGCCAATGCCAGGCGTGCCAGCAACGCGGTGGCGGCGCGCCCCGGCAGGCGCTGCGGCCCGCCGCGCGCTGCGCTGAGCACCACATCACCCAGCAGCCGCAACTGCCAGCGTGCCGCGTTGTGCACGCCGTCGGCGCCCGCCCGCAGCGTGGCTGGCGCCATGCCAGCAGCCGGCGGCTGGGCCAGCGCTTGGGCCGGGTCGGGGGTGGCGGCGTTCATCTGGTTGGCACTGCGCCGCGATTGTAGAAAACAGGCCGCAGCACGCTGGCGGCTGCCGTGGAACGGGTGAAGATTTCGCCATGCAGGCCTAACGCCAATGCGACGCGTCCACTGGCTTGATGACGGT
>JANNMP010000622.1:0-4554 GCA_031398015.1 Burkholderiaceae bacterium | reverse complement strand
CACCGGGCTGGCGCCGGCACCGCCCACCAACCCAGCCAGCGCCGGCAGGGCACCGGCGGCCACCGCTTGCGACGGCCGCAGCTGCGGCTGCACCACGAAGCTGGCAACGCCGCTGAAGCGCAGCGGCTGCAGCAGGCTGGCACCGAACGCCAGCGCCGCGCCCAGCAGCGTGGCCAGGAGCAGCCACCAGCGCCGGTGCCACAGCGGCAGCGCCAGCTCCAGCCAGCCGGCGCTGCTGCGCAGCACGTCATCGGCCGACGGCCCAACCAACGGATCGGCCAACGGATCTGCCAACGGTGCAGCCAGGCCCGCTGCCAACACCACCGCGCGGTCGGGGCTGGCTGGGTCGAAACGCCCGCGGTCGATGTTCATCGGCCTGGCAACCAATCGTCAGCGGATTGTCAGCAGCGCCGCCAACCCCACGCCCAGCTGGTAGAGCACCTGGGTCCAGTCCTTGGCGCCCTGCACCAGGCCGACGCGGAAGATGTCGTCGGGCACAAACACCGTGTCACCGGGCAATGCCGGCTCGGCGTCGAAGCCGCTGCCCCGCCATGGCCAGTGCTGCCAGCGCTGCCCCTGCGTGGCGCTGAGCACAGCGCCGTTGGCGCGCACCACGAAGGCGGCGCTGGCCTGGGCGCCCTCACGCGGGCCGCCGGCACGCTGCAGGTAATCAGCCACGCTGCGCCCGGGCACATGCAAGAAGCTGCCGGTGTTGTAGACGCTGCCGAACACGCCCACGCTCTGGTTGCGCGGCGGCAGGTGGACCTGGTCACCGTCTTCCAGCTCGGTGGCGGGCGGGGCCTCGGCCTGCGGCGATATCTCCAGCACCACACGGCCCTCGGGCTTGCGTTCGCGCAGCCGGTTCAGCAACTGCCGCACGGCTTGTGCATCATCGGCTGGCTGGGCCGCAGTGGCCGACAGCCGCCGGCCCGGTGCGCTGAGCAAGTCGGCCTCCAGCTCACGCAGTGCACGCTCGTAGTTGGCCTCTTGCAGCACCCGCACGCTCTCGCGCCGCAGCGCCGTGCCGAAGACAAACGCGCTGGGGGTGGCGCCGCCGGCCGCCACCACCGCATCGGCCAGCGTTGCCGACGCCGGCAGCAGATAGTCGCCCGGCTTGCGCACCTCGCCGCCCACGCGCACGCGCTTGTTGCGCAACTGTGTCGGCCCATCGGCCAGCACCAGCGAGCGCGCGCGCAGGATGTCGCCGTCCTTCAGCGCCAGGGCCAGGTCACGCGGCAGCACCAGCTCTTCGGCGCCCAGGCCGTGGCGCTGGCCCAGGCGCTCGAGCGTGAGCAGGCTGCGGTCGGCCACCGACGACAGGCCACCGGCCAGGCGCAGCGCATCGGCCACGGTCTCGGCCGGCAGCAGCTCCAGCACCGTGGGCCGGTTGACGCTGCCCAGCACCGCCACCTGCGGGCCCAGCGCGTCCACATGCAGCACATCGCCGGGCTGCAGCAGGCGGTCATCACGCCGGCTGCCGGTGCGCAGCAGGTTGTAGTGGTCGAAGGCCGCCAGCGGCCGGTCGTCACGCAGCAGCGTGATGCGGCGCCAGCTGCCGGCGCCCGACGGACCCTGCGCCAGCGCCAGCGCCGACGACACCGTCGTCAACCCGGGCACCAGGTAGTCGCCCGGGCGCTCGACAAAGCCGGTGATGTGCACCCGCAACGGGCTCAGCTCGGTGACGGCGGCGGCCAGCTCATGGCCTTTGAACACGGTGTCGAATCGGCGGCGCAGCAGGCTGGGCAGCTCGGCTGCGGTGCTGCCAGCCACTGCCACCGGACCGACCCGCGGCAGCGTGAGCCGCCCGGCGCGGTCCACGCGCAGCGGCCAGTGGCCGTCGACGCTGCCCCACAGGCTGACGGTGACCTCGTCGCCGACCTGCACGCGGTAGTCGGCCGGCACCCGCGCCGGTGTGTCGGCCACCAGTGGCGGCGGCTGTGGTGGCCGCGCGTCGGCGCCCAGACGCAGCACCCGGCGCCCGCCGTTGGCGTCGGTGGCCAGGCGCTCGAATTCGCTCAGCTCACGCAGCAGGTCGGGCTGCAGCGAGCTGCCGCGCGGCGTTTGCTGGGTGATCGGCGCCGCCAGCGGTGCTGGCGCGGCTGCGGCTGTTGGCTCTGCGACCGGCGCCAATGCCGCTGCCGTTACCGGTGGCGCCGCCAGGCGGCTGACCGGCGCCACCGGCTGGGCCTGGCCCGACAACGCCGCGCAGCACAACAACAAAACGGCCGCACGGGCCAATGCCGACCCAATGCCGGGCCGGCCAGAGATCGAACACAACATCGGCCGGTTTATCGCTGTCTTGTGTGGCGTGGCTGTGTCAGCGCGGCGCTTGTGGGCATTTGCCGTCGCGGCGGTCTCTGTCGGCGCATTTGTCGTCGTCGGGTGCTTCACCGGTGCCCAGCAGCTCCACCGTCAGCAGGGCGTTGCGCGGCCGCGCGGCGGCTTGCTGGTCGGCGGCAGCGGCCTGCGCCGCGCCCTTGGATTCCGACGTCGGCGGCGGCGCCACGGTGGCCGGCGCGGCCACCGTCGGCGCATTGGCGCCGCTGGTGTTGCCCTGGATGCTGTCGGCGCCCCGCACCGTGGCGCCGACCACCACCGACGGCGCACGGATGAAGGCGTCGAGCGCCAGGATTTCACCAAACGCCGGGAACAGGCCGATGCTGCCGCTGCGCCGCCCGCTGGCGTCGGCCAGGATGGCCAGGCCGCTGCCGGTGGTGGTGGCCGGCACCTCGAAGACAACACCGTCGGCGCTGCGCCGCGCGGCCAGCGGCGGTGCCGCCACCGCCGTGTTGGCACCACGGCCGGAATCGATGTCGCCCACCGACGACCACAGGTTCATGTTGCCCGCACCGACAATGAACACGCGCTGGGTGTTGACCTGGAAGTCGTCACGGGCGAAGCCGAAGACATTGCCACCGCCCAGCGCGATCACGCCCTTGGGCTGGCCGTCGTCGATGGTCTGCTTCAGGCCGACGTTGATGGCGCCACCGGGGTTGACCAGGCTGATGTCGCCACCGCGCTCGGTGACCACCGCGCTCTGTGTCAGCTGCAGGTTGCCGCTGTGCCGCAGCACCGGGCTGCTGCCGGGCCACACTGCCTGCGGCACAAAGCTGCCGGCGCCGACCAGTTCGGCCACGTCGAAGCCCTGGTCGAACAAGGCCAGGCGCAAGGGCAGCGCCTGCAGGCCGAACTGCGCCGCTGCCGTGGCTGCGCTGGTGGTCTCCACAGCCAGCACCTGCTGGCTGTAGCGCTGGAACAGCGGCCCGCTGCGCGCGCCCAGCAGCGCCTGGTAGGCCTGCGCCGCCGGGTCAGCAGGTGGCAGCGCCTCGAAGCCCGCCGCTGTGCCGCCCAGCTGTCCCGCCACCGCATCACGCCAGCCCTGGCGCACCGCCACCAGGCTGGCCTGGCGGGCCTGCAGCACCGCTCTGGTGTCGATCTGGTCGAAGGCCAATGCGGCCATACCGTCCAGGTAGCTGCGCAGGGCTGCGCGCTGGGCATCGCGTTCGGTGGCGGTGGTGGCAGGGCCGGCGGGCCGCTCACCCAGCAGCAGGCCGCCAGGCAGCCGCAACGGCTGGCCGGCCGCCAGCGCCGCCTCGCCTGCGGCCAGCAGGCCGGCGCGGCGCAACTCGAAGCCGGCGCGCAGCGCCACCGCCACGTCATCCAGCGTCGGCGCCGGCCCTGTCAGCCAGCGCTGGCCGAACTCGGCTGCCAGCACCGTGCCGGCCAGCGCCGCCTGGGTGGCTGCCGGCATGGCCTGGAACTGCAACCAGGCCGCTGCATCGCTGAGCGTGGGGTCGGCCACTGACTGGCGCACCTGCGCCAGCAGCGCGGCGCGGTGGGTCTGGGCGCGCATGCCGGGCACCAGGCCGCCGGGCAACAGATAACGTGCCTCGAACGCGGCCACGTCCAGCACACCGGCGGTGGCAGCAGCCAGCCGCACCGACGCCCCCTGTGCCGGCAACCTGGCGTTGCGCAGATTGCCGCTGCTGCGCACACCGGCAGATGCGCCCAGGTCCAGGTCGACGCCGGCACTCAGTGCCAGCGCGCCAGGGCCCACCAGTTCCACCAGCCCCAGGCTGCCGGCCAAGACGTTGCGGCCGGCGCTGATCCGGGTGCTATCGCCCAGCGCCAGGTTCTGGCCCACCAGGCGCAGGTTGAGGATGTCCTGCCCGGCGCTGATCAACGCCGGCTTGGCCAGGCGCAGCGCGCCGGCGCCGGTCTCGGGCAGCACGAGGCTGCCACCGGCGTTGATCGCCACCGGTTCGGCATCGCCCGCATGGCTGCCCTGGCGCGGCAGCGCATCACTGAGGCTGGCCAGGATGGCACTGCCGGCGCCGTTGAACAACGCATTGGCGTTGGTGGTGGGCCGGCTGGCGGTGGGCCAGAGTGCGGCGTCGCTGTCGGCCATCGCCAGGCTGGGGCTGCTGCTGCCGTCGCCCAGGCGGATGTCCTGTGCCGCCCAGATCGCCAGCCGGCCGTTGGGCGATGGTGCCAGCACTGCACCGACGCTGTCGGTGCCCAGCAGGCGCACACCGCCGCTGATGGCCGCGACCT
>JANNMP010000586.1:0-17088 GCA_031398015.1 Burkholderiaceae bacterium | reverse complement strand
GCCTTCGTCCTTCATGCGCCCGAGGCGCAGGCAGCCCTGCAGGCCCAGCGTGATCTCGGTCTGCATGTCGGCCAGCTTCTTCTGGATCAACTGGTTGGCGGCCAGCGGCCGGCCGAACTGCTGGCGGTCGAGCACGTACTGGCGGGCGCGGAAGAAACAATCCTCGGCCGCGCCCAATGCGCCCCAGGCAATGCCGTAGCGCGCGCTGTTCAGGCAGGTGAACGGGCCCTTCAGGCCACGCACTTCGGGGAAGGCGTCTTCCTCGGGGCAGAACACGCCGTCCATCACGATTTCACCGGTGATGCTGGCGCGCAGCCCCACCTTGCTGTGGATGGCCGGTGCGCTCAGGCCCTTGGCGCCCTTGTTGAGAATGAAGCCGCGGATCTGGCCACCGTCGTCCTTGGCCCAGACCATGAACACGTCGGCGATCGGCGAGTTGCTGATCCACATCTTGCTGCCCGTCAGGCTGTAGCCACCGGGCACGGCCTTGGCACGGGTGACCATGCTGCCGGGGTCGCTGCCATGGTTGGGCTCGGTCAGGCCGAAGCAGCCCACCCAGGCGCCGCTGGCCAGCTTGGGCAGGTATTTCTGCTTCTGTGCTTCGGTGCCGAACTCGTTGATCGGCACCATCACCAGGCTGCTCTGCACGCTCATCATGCTGCGGTAGCCTGAATCGACCCGCTCCACTTCACGCGCCACCAGGCCGTAGCAGACATAGTTCATGCCCGCGCCGCCGTAGGCCTCGGGGATGGTGCTGCCCAGCAGGCCCAGCTCGCCCATCTCATTGAAGATGGCGCGGTCGGTCTTCACGTGGCGGAAGGCCTCCAGCACCCGGGGTGCCAGGCGCTCCTGGCAGTAGGCAAACGCGGCGTCGCGCACCGCGCGTTCGTCGTCGCTCAACTGGGCGTCGAGATTCAGCGGGTCTTCCCAGCTGTATTTGGCGTGTTGGGCCATGGTCGTGCTCCGGGCTTGGTGGGCGGGATGCAGACGATAACAACATCGCACGCGCGGAGGGTGCTGCGTCCATGACAGGCCCGTTGGCCAGCATGGCGCGGCTAGAATCTGGTTGATTCAACCAATTTCGATTGAAGCGGGGTCAGCCATGGAATCGATCGGCCTGTTTGAAGCCAAGACCCATTTGTCGGAGCTGATCGCCCGCGCCGAGCGGGGTGAAGAAGTGATCATCACCCGCCACAACAAGCCGGTGGCCAAGCTGGTGCCGGTGAGCGGCCAGCCGCCCTTCGACCGTGAGAAGCGGCGCGAGGCCATCGAGAACTTGCTGAGCCTGCGCGATGAGTTGTCCCGGTCCCACGGCAGCATGAGCACCGAGGAAATCGTGCGCCTGGTGCGCGACGGTCGCGAGGAGCGTGACGAACAGATCTGGCGCAGCGCCACCGGCGCCACGCCCACCTGAAGGCTTGCGAGCCCACGGCATGATCGTGCTCGACAGCAGCTACGCCCTGGCGCTGGCATTTCCCGATGAAAGCCCGCCGCAAAGCCGCGACAAGGTGCTGGCGCAGCCGCTGATCGCGCCGCACATCTTCTCAGTCGAGGTGGCCAACGCTGCGCTCAACAGCGTGCGGCGCCGCCGCTACCAGCCGCATGACGCCGAGCGCATCTGCCTGGTGATCGAAGCGCTGGCCATCGCGGCTGAGCCGCCGCCGGCAGTGGGCCCGGCCTTCCATCTGCGCATGGCGCTGGCCCATGGCCTGACCGCCTATGACGCCCTGTACCTCGATCTGGCCCAGGTCCGCCGCAGCCCGCTGGCCACCTGCGACGCGGCCTTGGCTGCAGCTGCACGCAAGGCTGGCATCGAAGTTTTTTCCTGACACCTTTCCCGCGAACACAGACGAGCACCCGCCCATGAAAGCCGCCGAGATCCGTTCCACCTTCCTGAACTTCTTCCAGAGCAAGGGCCACACCATCGTCGCCAGCTCGCCGGTGGTGCCGGGCGACGACCCGACGCTGCTGTTTACCAACGCCGGCATGAACCAGTTCAAGGACGTGTTCCTGGGCTTCGACAAGCGGCCGTACAGCCGCGCCACCACCAGCCAGAAGTGCATCCGCGCCGGTGGCAAGCACAACGACCTGGACAACGTGGGCTACACCGCGCGCCACCACACCTTCTTCGAGATGCTGGGCAACTTCAGCTTTGGTGACTACTTCAAGCAAGACGCCATCGCCTACGCCTGGGAGCTGCTGACCCAGCGCTTCATGCTGCCCGCCGACAAGCTGTGGGTCACCGTCTACGCCGAAGACGATGAGGCCTATGCCATCTGGAACCAGCAGATCGGCGTGCCCGCCGAGCGCATCGTGCGCATTGGTGACAACAAGGGCGCTCGCTGGATGTCCGACAACTTCTGGATGATGGGCGACACCGGGCCGTGCGGGCCGTGCACTGAAATCTTCTACGACCACGGGCCCGGGGTGGCCGGCGGCCCGCCAGGATCGGCCAATGAAGACGGTGACCGCTACATCGAGATCTGGAACAACGTCTTCATGCAGTTCAACCGCACGGACGACGGCGTCATGCACCCGCTGCCCAGACCCAGCGTGGACACCGGCATGGGCCTGGAGCGGCTGGCCGCCGTGCTGCAGCATGTGCACAGCAATTACCAGATCGACCTGTTTCAGCACCTGCTGGCGGCGGCCCAGGCGGCGGTGCAAGCCGCTGCGGGCGGCGCCGCCGTGGATGCGGATTCACCATCGCTGAAAGTGATTGCCGACCACATCCGCGCCTGCGCTTTCACGGTGGTGGATGGCGTGATCCCGGGCAATGAGGGCCGCGGCTATGTGCTGCGCCGCATTGCCCGCCGCGCCATCCGCCACGGCTACAAGCTGGGTGCCCGCAAGCCGTTCTTCCACACCTTGGTGAACGCGCTTGCCGCCGAGATGGGTGATGCCTACCCCGAGCTGCGGCGTGATGCCCAGCGCGCCACGGCGGTGCTGAAGGCCGAGGAGGAACGCTTCTTCCAGACCATCCAGAATGGCATGGAGATCTTGGAGGCAGCGCTGGCCAGCATCGACAAATCGGGCACCAGGCAGATCGACGGCGACACCGCCTTCAAGCTGCACGACACCTTCGGCTTCCCGGTCGACCTGACTGGCGATGTCTGCCGTGAGCGCGGTGTCACGGTCGACGTTGCCGGCTTCAACGCCGCGATGGCCCGCCAGCGTGAGCAGGCCCGCGCCGCAGCCAAGTTCAAGATGGCCGCCGGCCTGGCCTACAGCGGCGTGGCCACCAGCTTCCATGGCTACGAGCACCTGGTCTGCGACACCAGCCAGGTCACCGCCTTGTATGTGGACGGCGCTGCCGTGCCCAGCGTGGCAGCCGGCGATGACTGCGTGATCGTGCTTGACCACACGCCGTTTTATGCCGAGAGCGGCGGCCAGGCGGGTGACAGTGGCGAGCTGCGCAATGCCGCAGCGCGGGTGCTGGTGGACGACACCACCAAGATCCAGGCCGACGTGTTCGGCCACCAGGGCCGGGTGGTCGAAGGCAGCATTGCGGTGGGCGACAGCCTGGCCGCCAAGGTCAATGCCGAACAGCGTGCCAAGACCGTGCGCAACCACAGCGCCACCCACCTGATGCACAAGGCGCTGCGCGATGTGCTGGGCACGCATGTGCAGCAGAAGGGCAGCCTGGTCAACGCCGAGCGCACCCGCTTCGACTTTGCCCACAACGCGCCGGTGACTGACGACCAGGTGCGCCGCATCGAGGCCATCGTCAATGCCGAGATCCTGGCCAACGCCGCCGCCAGCGCCCAGGTGATGGCGCTGGACGACGCCCAGAACAGCGGCGCGGTGATGTTGTTCGGCGAGAAGTACGGCAGCACGGTGCGGGTGCTGAGCATCGGCAGCAGCAAGGAGCTGTGCGGCGGCACCCATGTGCAAGCCACCGGCGACATCGGCCTGTTCAAGATCGTGGCCGAAAGCGGTGTGGCCGCCGGCATCCGCCGGGTGGAGGCGGTGACCGGTGACAACGCGCTGGCCTACCTGCAGCAGCTCGAAGCCACGGTGGGCCAGGTGGCCAGCGCGCTGAAGGCCACGCCGGCCGAGCTGCCCACGCGCCTGGGCGCGGTGCTGGACCAGGTGCGTGCGCTGGAGAAGGAACTCGCCGCGCTCAAGGGCAAGCTGGCCAGCGCCCAGGGTGATGCGCTGCTGGCCCAGGCGGTGGACGTGGGTGGGCTCAAAGTGCTGGCCGCCACCCTGCAAGGCGCCGACGCCAAGACCCTGCGCGACACGCTGGACAAGCTCAAGGACAAATTGAAGACGGCGGCCATCGTGCTGGCGGTGGTCGATGGTGGCAAGGTGCAATTGGCCGCCGGCGTCACCAGCGACAGCGTGGCCAGGCTCAAGGCCGGCGAGCTGGTCAATTTTGTTGCCCAGCAAGTGGGCGGCAAGGGCGGCGGCAAGGCTGACCTGGCGATGGCCGGCGGCACCGACCCGTCGCGCCTGGGCGATGCCCTGGCCAGTGTGGCCGGCTGGGTGCGCGAGCGGGTTTGATTGGCGCTGAACCCGGCCAGCCTGGTTGTCAGCGCATCACGCCAGGCCGCGCGCCAGCAGTTCGGCCACCAGCGCGTTCAGCCCGCCGGCGTGGCCCGCCGCACGCTCGCGCAACTGCTGGGCCAGCGGTGCCGGCAGCTTGCAGGCAAACGCCACCAGGCCAGCAGCGCTGTCGATGCGGCGCTGGGTTTTGCGGTCGGGCAGGGCGCTGGCCTCTTGCGCAAAGCGCCCAGGCGTGCCGGCTTGCTTGCGTTGGCTTTCCAACTTGCTTTCAAGCTGGCGCACCAGGTCAGTCTTCTTGGAACTCATGGCGGCGATTTCGGTGGGTGGTCAACGGCTACATTGTCTGCCACGCTGATCGAGGAGGCTGCCGATGACGCCACGCACTGCCCACATCCGCCGCGCCGTCGTTGCCGATGCCGCCGCCGTGGCCCGCATCATGGGCCACCCCGACGTGGTGCCCGGCACGCTGCAGCTGCCCCACACGAGTGAGGCGCTGTGGCAGGCCCGGCTGACCGACACCCTGGCCCTGGGCAAGCCTGACCTGGTGCTGGTGGCCGAGCTGCCCGACGGCCGCGGCCAGCCGCAGGTGATGGGCCTGGCCGGGCTGCATCCGGTCGGCGCGGCGCTGCGCCGCCGGCATGCCATGCACCTGGGCATCACCGTGCACCCCGACGCCCAGCGCCAGGGTGTCGGCCAGGCGCTGATGGCCGCGCTGTGTGACTGGGCCGACCGCTGGGGCCAGGTGCTGCGCACCGAGCTGACGGTGTTTGCCGACAATGCCCACGCCATCCGCCTGTATGCGCGCCATGGCTTTGTGCGCGAAGGCCTGCACCGCGGCTATGCGTTGCGCGACGGCCAGTATGTCGACACGCTGTCGATGGCCAGGCTGCACCCCAATCCGCCGCGCTGGGCTGAAACGCCAGACGAAGGCAGCGCATGACGCGCGTGGCGCGCCACAGCAGCGAAGCCGACATCGCCGCACTGGAGCAGGTGTGTGACCGGCTGGCCAATTTCGGTGCCGACGTGGCGCTGGAATGGGTCGACGGTTTTCTCACCGCCGTGCTGGCCGGCCCGCGCTTGATGACACCGGCAGAGTGGCTGCCGGCGCTGTTTGGCGACGCCTTCGAGCGCGCGTTTGCCGACCCCGCTGACGTCCAGCAGGCGATGCAACCGTTGCTGGCGCGCTGGAACGTGATTGCCAGCCAGCTGGATGTGGAGTCGATGCTCGACGAGCCCGACACTCTGCGCCTGTCACCGTTGATGATCACCTACGACGACGCCGCGCGTGCCGAACTGGTGGCCGCCGGCCACATGACAGCCGAGGAGGCGCCCGACCTGGTGCAGACCGGCGCCTTGTGGGCCGAGGGCTTCATCGACGCCACCGAAGCCTTTGCCGGCGACTGGCCCGAGCCTGACGATGACAGCGAAGAAGGCCTCTGGTACGCCGACTGCATGGGCCGTGTGCTGGCGCTGATGCTGCCCCAGTCAGCGCTGGCCGGGCATGTGGCCCTGCAGTACCCGGGTGAAACCATGGCCCGTGACCAGCTGATCGACGAAGCCTGTTTCGCGGTGCAAGACCTGCGCCTGCTGTGGCTGGACCATGCGCCCAAGCCCGACACCCGGCGTGTCGACGCCAAACCCGGCCGCAACGAGCCCTGCCCCTGCGGCAGCGGCAAGAAGTTCAAGAAGTGCCACGGCGCCTGAGCAGCCGTTGAACCCAGACATTGGCCACCGCCGCCCACCGCCGCCCAGCACCGCCCAAACACTGTCCATCACCGCCCACCACCGCCCACCACCGCCCACCATGTCGATCCCCGTTCCCCACGCCACCCTGCCGCTGGGCGGCCGCCACATCGTGCTGGGCCTGTCGGGCGGCATCGCTTGCTACAAGAGCGCCGAGCTGGTGCGCCTGCTCACCCAGGCCGGCGCCAGCGTGCAGGTGGTGATGTCCGAGGCCGCCTGCCAGTTCATCACGCCGGTGACGATGCAGGCGTTGTCGGGCCAGCCGGTGGTGCTGAGCCAGTGGGACGCGCGCGAGCCCAACAACATGGCCCACATCAACTTGAGCCGCGAGGCCGACGCCATCCTGGTGGCGCCGGCATCGGCCGATTTCATTGCCCAGCTGGTGCAGGGCCGGGCCGGTGATTTGCTCAGCCTGCTGTGCCTGGCCCGGCCGATGGCCCGCTGCCCGCTGCTGCTGGCCCCGGCGATGAACCGCGAGATGTGGGACCACCCGGCCACGCGGCGCAATGCCGCCCAGGCGGTGGCCGACGGCGCGCTGCTGCTGGGCCCGGGCAGCGGCAGCCAGGCCTGTGGCGAGACCGGCGACGGCCGCATGCTCGAAGCCGAGCAGTTGTGTGATGCGCTGGTGGCCTTCTTCCAGCCCAAGCTGCTGGCGGGCCAGCGCTGGCTGGTGACCGCCGGCCCCACCTTCGAGGCCATCGACCCGGTGCGCGGCATCACCAACCTGTCGTCGGGCAAGATGGGTTTTGCCATGGCCCGCGCCGCGCAAGAGGCCGGCGCCCAGGTCACGCTGGTGGCCGGCCCGGTGCACTTGCCCACACCGGCCGGCGTGTTGCGCATTGACGTGCAAAGCGCCCAGCAGATGTTCGACGCCGTGCTGCCGCTGGCGCCGTCACACGGCGTGTTCGTGGCCACGGCGGCGGTGGCCGATTGGCGCCCGCTGGCGGCGGCAGGCCAGAAGATCAAGAAAGACGGCTCGGGCCAGGTGCCGGCGCTGGCCTTCACCGAGAACCCTGACATCCTGGCGGCAGTGGCGCGCCTGGGCGGCGGCCCGTACTGCGTGGGTTTTGCCGCCGAGAGCCATGACCTGGCCCGCCATGCGCGCGAGAAGCGGCAACGCAAGGGCGTGCCGCTGATCGTCGGCAACCTGGGGCCTGCCACCTTTGGCCGCGACGACAACCGCCTGTTGCTGGTCGACGCCGGCGGTGAACGTGAATTGCCCACCGCCGACAAGCTGAGCCTGGCGCGTGAACTGGTGCGCGACATCGCCGCGCGGCTGCAGGCCAAGCCATGACCCCCATCGACCTGAAGCTGCTCGACCCCCGGCTGGCTGACCTGCTGCCGGCCTACGCCACACCGGGCAGTGCTGGGCTGGATTTGCGCGCCTGTCTGGACGCGCCACTGGTGATCGAACCCGGCCAGACCGTGCTGATCCCCACCGGCCTGGCCCTGCACATCGCCGACCCCGGCCTGGCGGCGATGGTCTTGCCACGGTCTGGCCTGGGCCACAAACACGGCATCGTGCTGGGCAACCTGGTGGGGCTGATCGACAGCGACTACCAGGGCCCGCTGATGGTGAGCTGCTGGAACCGCAGTGCCACCGCCTACACCGTCACGCCGCTGGAGCGCATTGCGCAGCTGGTGATCGTGCCGGTGGTGCAGGCCAGGTTCCGGGTGGTGGCTGAGTTTGGCGCCTCGCAGCGGGGTGAGGCCGGCTTCGGCTCGACAGGCTGCGGCTGAACCGCTGAAGCCGCTGCCGTCAGTGCAGGTGGGGTGATGGCGGCGCTGTCTGAAGCACGCTGACCGCGCCGTCGTCCACCGATTTCGCCGCGACTTCATCGTCACTGGCCGCGCGCACCGCGCGCACCGTCACCGCCAGCCGCAGCGCCATGCCGGCCAGCGGGTGGTTGCCATCCAGCACCACATGCTCGGGGTAGACCTCGGTGATGGTGTAGATCAGCGCTGCGGGCATGTCGGTGGTCAGCGCGCCCTCGGGCAGGCCGTCGAACTGCATGCCTTGCTCGACATGCTCAGGGAAGATGCCGCGTGATTCGAAGCACACCAGCGCCGGGTCGTAGTCACCAAAGCCGTGTTCGGGCTCCAGGTGCAGGTCACAGGCAAACCCGGCCTGCTGGCCGGCCAGTGCGTCTTCCAGCTTGGCCAGCAGATCGTCGCCGCCGTAGAAAAACTCCACCGGGTCGGTCAGTTCGTCGAGCACAGCGCCCTGGGCGTCGGCCAGGGTCCAGGTCAGGCTGACGACGCAGGGTGCGGTGATCAACATCGGGGAATGATCGCACGGCGCCCCAGCCGGCCTGGGCAGCGCGGTGACAATCCACCGCCATGGATGTGAGCCAAGTATTGCCGCTGCTGGGCGGGCTGTCGCCAGCGTTGTTCATGCGCCGGCACTGGCAGAAAAAACCGCTGCTGGTGCGCCAGGCCTGGCCGGGCGTGCTGCCGCCGGTCAACCGCAGTGCGCTGTTTGACCTGGCAGGGGCCGAGGGCGTTGAATGCCGTTTGCTCAGCGTTTTCGACGGTGCCTGGCGGTTGCGCCACGGCCCGTTCAAACGGCGCGCGCTGCCGCCGGTTGCCAAACCGAACTGGACCCTGCTGCTGCAAGGGCTTGACCTGCACAACGCTGCAGCGCACGCCATGCTGCAGGCCTTCAGCTTTGTGCCGGCCGCGCGGCTCGACGACCTGATGCTGTCCTGGGCCAGCGATGGCGGCGGTGTCGGCCCGCACCTGGATTCGTATGACGTGTTTCTGCTGCAAGTGCAGGGCAAGCGCCGCTGGCGCATCGGCAAAGTGGCCGACCGCAGCCTGGTGCCGGGCCTGCCGGTGCGCATCCTGGCCAACTTCCAGCCGACGCAGGAGTGGCTGCTGGCCCCGGGCGACATGCTTTATTTGCCGCCGTTGTGGGGCCACGACGGTGTTGCCGACGGTGAATGCATGACCGCGTCGATCGGCTTTCGCGCGCCGGTGGCCCACACGCTGGCCTCCGAGCTGCTGCACCAGATCGCCGACGCGGCCGATGCGCCGGCTGCCGGGCGCATGTACCGCGACGCCGACCAGCCGGCCACCGACGCGCCAGCGCGCGTGCCCGCTGGGCTGCGCAGCTTTGCCCAGGCCGCATTGCAAACCGCGCTGCGCGACCCGGCGGCGCTCGACCGTGCGCTCGGCGCGCTGCTCACCGAGCCCAAGCCGCAGGTCTGGTTTGACGCCGGCGCCAGCTTGCCGGCAGCCAGCGGCGTGGTGCTCGACCGGCGCAGCCGCATGGCCTACGACGACGCCCATGTCTACATCAACGGCGAGCCGTTCCACGCCGGCGGGCGTGACGCGCGCCTGATGCAGCAACTGGCTGACCAACGCGGCCTGGGCGCCGCCGCGCTGGCCCGGCTGAGCCCAGGTGCGCGCGCGCTGCTCGACGACTGGGCCCATGCCGGCTGGCTGCGCAGCGCGGCCCAAGCACTGCCGTGATGGCCGACGCCGCCGCCCCCACGCCAGGCCTGCACCAGGGCCGCGCCACCGTCCAGGCGCTGCTGCGCCAGACGCTGTTGGCCTTGGCGCCCGCCGCGCCCGGCGGCAGCAGCCTGGCCAGCGCGCGCCAGCTGTGGCTGGCCGACGCCGATTTCAGTGGCTGGCCGCTGGAAGACGCAGCGGTTCTGGCGGCGTTGGCGGCCTGGCTGCGCCAGGGTGGCCGCAAACTGAATATCGCGGGTGATGATTTCGTTGCCACCGCCCGCGCCCATCCCAGGTTTGCGCGCTGGCGGCGAGATTGGTCGCATGCCCTGGCAGTTTGGGCACCGGCCGAAGGGCCATTGCCAACCCAGCTGCGTGGTTTGTTGGCCGGGCCGGTCTGGCTGCAATGGCAGGACGCACCAGACTGGCGCATGCGTTGCCTCACCGACCCGGTGCATGCCCGGGCGATGCATGCGCACATTGCAGACTTTTTACAACGCTGCGAGCCCGCTTGGCCGCCGACGACGCTGGGTTTATAGGTGGCTTCCCTATGTTTGTTATACTTTTTGGCTAGCTTCAGACGGGCCCGAGCTTGCTGAATCTTGGTTCTGAACCCATCGGCTCCGCTGAATGCGCGTCGGACCCGTTCCCTTCGAAAATGTTGATCAACTCCACTCACTGAGGACACAAATGACCAAGTCGCTTCTGTTGGCTTCCCTGATCGCCGCTGCAGCCCTGACCGCTTGCGGCAAGAAGGAAGAAATGCCAGCCGCCCCGGCAGTTGTTGTTGCCCCGGCCGCTGATGCCGCCTCGGCAGCCATGGCCACCGCCGCATCCGGCGTTGCCGACATGGCCGCCTCGGCTGCCGTCGCTGTGGACGCTGCCGCCTCGGCCGCCGCCGCCGCTGCTGCCACCGCTGCCAGCAAGTAATCGGTTCTCAACCGGTGCCGATCAAGCCGCCTTCGGGCGGCTTGTCTGTTTGTGGCCGTGCCCGCCCTCAGTTCACCACGTCGACGGTGAACAGCGCTGCGCCGTAGCGGTCGCAGCCAACACCGCTGCAGCGCGCCTTGCCTGCCATCACCGAGCCAGGCCCCGCATGGCCGTTGGCCAATGCAGCGCCCGCCGCGCCGGTGGGCAGCTGCAGGAACCAGGCCACACGTTCCTGGCTCAGGTGCATGAAGTCGCGTGCATGCTCTGACACGATCACCGCAAATTGCTCGGTGCCGGCGGGCTCGGTGGTGTCCAGCGGCCAGCTCGGCTGCGGCAATGTCAGCGTCTGCCCGGCGCGGATGCGGCTGTCGCTGACTTTGCTGTTGGGGTAGAGCAGCAGCAGCGAGCCGTCGGGCCCGCCCACCAGCACATACACATGGCCGTCGCGTGCCGACGTCACCTGAAAGCGCAGGCGGTCGCGGCCAATGCGCAGCTGCGGTTTGGCGGCGTTGGCCTGCACCGCAAAATCAGCATGGCGGCCCGCCATCAGGCGCTGGAACTCCGATTGCACCGTGATGGGCGCCGCCCGCGTGCCAAAGGTGGCCGGCGCAGCCGCTGCCGGCAGGCCATTGGCCGGCTGCACCACAGCCACTGCCGGTGCCGGAACAGCAGCAGCGGCCGGTGCCGCCTGTTGGCGCTGGCCGACCCAGACGACTGCGGCGGCAGCCACCACCAGCACCACCCCGGCTGCGGCGATGGCCAGCACACGTGCGCGCGACGGCGCCGCGCGCGTGTCACCGCCCACGCCATGGGCAAGCGGCACGGCAGTGGAACTTGCCGTTGCCGCAGCCGGCGCTTGCCGGCTGGTGGCATTGACAAGCGGTGCTGCCGGCTGCGCCGCTTGCGCCCCTTGCGCCCCTTGCGCCCCCTGCACTGGCGGGCGGCCGTCCAGCCCCAGCGCCAGGCGCAGCGAGCCCACTGATTGCGGCCGTTCATCTGGGCGCACCCGCAAGCCGGCGTCGATGGCTTGCAGAAAGCTGTCGCTGTAGCGCCCGGCGGCGGCTTGCGCCAGTGGCACGCAGCTGTCGGCCACGCTGCGCCCCACTGACACCGGCGGCTTGCTGCCCATCACGGCGGCGTAGACGACAGCGCACAGCGCATAGATGTCGGTCCAGGGCCCCTGCTTGAGCGACGGCACCTCGGCGTACTGCTCAATCGGCGCATAGCCGGGTTTCAGGATCGCCGTCAGCGCCTGGGTGGCGTCGCCGATCACCTGGCGCGCGGCGCCAAAGTCCAGCAACAGCGGCCGGCCGCTGTCGGCCAGCAGCAGGATGTTGTCAGGCGCGATGTCGCGGTGCAGGCAATGCTCGGCGTGGATCACCGCCAGCGCCTCGGTCAGCGAGGCCAGCAGGGCCAAGAGCCACCGCTCGTCAGGCGGCGTGCCCAGCTGGCGCAGCCGCGCCTTCAGCGTGTCGCCCTCGTAGTACGGCATCACCATGTAGGCCGTGCCGTTGGCACGCCAGAAGCGGTACACCTTCAGCAGTGACGGGTGGTCGAATTGCGCAAGCAGCCGGGCTTCATTGACAAAGCTGTCGAGCCCGGCGTCGAACACTGCACGGTGCTTGTCGGCGGTGACCACCACCGCCATCACGCCGGCACGCATGGCCAGCGACGCCGGCATGTATTCCTTGATGGCCACCCGGCGCTGCAGCGAATGGTCATGCGCCAGGTAGACGATGCCGAAGCCACCTTCGCCCAGCACGCGCAGCAATTCGAACTCAGCCAGGTGGCTGCCGGTCGGCAGCGCATTGCCATGGCCCAGCGTGCGCCGCGGCAACAACTCAGTGGCCTGCCAGTCAGCGGGCGTCGGCGGCGTGTTGGGGGTCGGCCGGTGCGGGTCTGGCGGTGGACTGCTCATGGGGCGGGGCGCTGCGCCGGGATGTCGGCGCATTGTCATGCACGCTGCGGCGCGCTTTCAGCGCCGGTCGTGCTGGCGTTGGCCGAACAGCACCTCGCGCGCAGCGTCGTCGGTCAAGGGCTTGCGCAGATCGGCCAGCACCTGCACGCCACGCTGGACCGCTGGCCGCGCGCCCACTTCGTCGAACCAGCCCTTCAGGTGCGGGTAGTCCACCCAATCGATGCCCTGGTTCTTCCATGACCGCAGCCAGGGGTAGACCGCGATGTCGGCAATCGAGTACGCCGGCCCGCCGATGTAGCGCGAGCGCGCCAGCCGCTGGTTGAGCACACCGTACAGGCGCTGTGCCTCCTGGGTGTAGCGGTTGATTGCATACGGCAGCTTCTGCGGCGCGTAGATGCGGAAATGGTGCGCCTGGCCCAGCATCGGCCCCAGGCCGCCCATCTGGAACATCAGCCACTGCAGCACCTCGTAGCGCGCGGCCGTGCCCTCGGGCAGCAAGTGGCCGGTCTTGCCAGCCAGGTACAGCAGGATGGCGCCCGATTCGAACAGGCTGATCGGCTGGCCATCGGGCCCGTCGGGGTCGACGATGGCGGGGATCTTGTTGTTCGGGCTGATCGCCAGGAACTCGGGCTTGAATTGATCACCGACGCCAATATCGACAGGAATCGCACGGTAATCCAGCCCGCACTCCTCCAGCATGATGTGCACCTTGTGCCCGTTGGGGGTGGCCCACGAATACACTTTGATCATCTTGAGCCCCTCCAGGCAGCAACCCGGTTGCGACCACTCTAAACCATGCTGAAGACCTTGCGCCGGCTGCTGTTGGCGCCGCGCAGGCAGCTCGATGCCACGGTGTTCAAGCGATGGGCTGACGAGCGTGGTCATGGCTGGCGGCGGGTGCGCGACGCCGATGGCTGCGTCATTGATGGGCGGCTCGGCGCCCAGGACTGGCGCATCGAATGGGGCGCAGCGCAGCGTGACTACATCGGCGGCGCCGAACTGCGGCTGATGGCCGAGCTGGACCTGCCGAATGCGTTGATGGCGATGGTGCTCAACCGCCGCCTGATGGACGCGATGGAAAAAGCGGTCTACGAGCGCTTTGTCGACGATGTGCAGACCCGCATCGACACCGACACCCCGGCCGAGATGCGCTGGCTGGTGCTGCACCCCAAGATGGCAGCGCCTGCGCTGGGCCGCCTGCGTGAGCGCTACGGCGCGGTGTGCAGCATCGAGCCCTGGATGCAGCAGTGGCTGCAGGGGCCGCTGAATGACGCGCTGGCGGCCACGCTGGATTTGGTGGCCGACGATGTGCCAGTGGTGCTGAGCATCGGCCGCGGCCGGCTGATGTTGCGCACCGCAATGCCTCAGCCCGACGCCCAGGCACTGGCGCAGTGGTTCTCAGTGTTTGAACATGGCCTGCGCGAGGCCGCGCGGCTGGGCGCCGAATGGCGTGACGTGGCCGGCGCCGGGCTCACCACCCAGCCCAGTGCCTGGGCCCACAGCGCGGTGGCCTCGGCCCACGCACCGCTGGCCCGTCGCTGAGGCGCGGCGGCAGCGGCGCCTCAGCGCTCGGCAATGTCGAGCAGCTTGTCGCGTGACAGCACCACCAGCCGCGTCGGCTCGACCCGCACCGCACCTTCGCGCTCGAAGCCTTTGAGCTCCTGGTTCACCCGCTGGCGCGACGCGCCCAGCAGTTGCGCCAGGTCTTCCTGCGCCAGTTGCAGGCCGATGCGGATTTCCTCACCCTGCTCGATGCCGTAGCTCTTGGCCAGCATGATGATCTGCTTGGCCAGGCGCGCCGACAGCGGCCTGGTGTTCAAGTCTTCGAACTGGTTGAACATCAGCCGCAAGCGCCGGCAGTTCAGCCGCAGCAAGGCGTCGTACAGCTCGGAGTGCTGCGACAGCAGTTCCTTGAAGTCAGCCTTGCGCACACACAGCAGCGTGGTCTCGCCGTGGGCGTCGGCATCGTGGGTGCGCGGCAGGCCGTCGAACAGCGCGATGTCGCCGAACCAAACGCCGGGCTCGCAGTAGGTCAGCGTGACCTGCTTGCCCGACAGCGACACCAGCGACACGCGCACCGCGCCGCGCGCCACGCCGCACCATTCTTCGGCCGGTGTGCCGCGGGATGCGAGCGGCCCGCCATCACCCAGCCGGCGCACATAGGCGCGCGACAGGATGGCGTGGCGCAGCGGTTGCGAGAGCCTGGAGAACCATGCACCCGACTCGATGTTTTGACGCTCTTCGATGCTGAGAACCGGGGTGTTCATGTGTGTTCTGACGCTGTCCCAGGCGCGACAACCGCGCCATCGTGCCTGTCCTATTGTCGTTTGCTTTGTGACAACCCGGAGCCCCTGATCATGTCCAGCCGCGACCTCGTCATCCCCTCGCGCCGCCACCAGATGTCCGAGGCCGAATGGCAGACCCGGGTCGACCTGGCGGCCGCCTACCGGCTGGTGGCGCTGTTCAAGTGGGACGACCTGGTGTTCACCCACATCAGCGCGCGTGTGCCGGGCACCGAAGACCAGTTCCTGATCAACCCCTACGGCCTGATGTTCGAGGAGATCACCGCCTCCAGCCTGGTCAAGATCGACCTGCAGGGCAACAAGCTCGAAGAGTCTGAATACCCGGTGAACCCCGCCGGCTTCACCATCCACAGCGCTGTGCATGGGGTGCGCCATGACGCGTTGTGCGTGCTGCATGTGCACTCACTCAACGGCGTGGCGGTGTCGGCGCAAAAGGGCGGTGTGCTGCCGATCTCACAGCAGTCGATCTTTGTCATCGGCAACATGGGGTACCACGACTACGAAGGCGTGGCGCTGCGCGACGATGAAAAGCCACGCCTGGTGGCCGACCTGGGCCACAACAACTTTCTGATGTTGCGCAACCACGGCCTGCTGACCTGCGGCCGCAGCATTGCCGAGGCATTCCAGAACATGTACTTGTTCGAGACCGTGTGCACCATCCAGGTCCGGGCCCAGGCCGGTGGTGGCGAGCTGATCCAGGTGCACCCGGAGATCATCGCCACTGCGCGCCAACAATCGGCGGTGGCCACCAAGGGCATGGGTGCGTCACTGGTCTGGCCTGGCCTGCTGCGGCGGCTCAATCGGCAGCTGCCCGGCTACGACGAGTAACCGCGCCGCCGCGCTGGCCGCGCTGGCCGCGCCGGCGGCGACAGGTCTGAGACTTCCTGCGGGTTTTGGCCAGTTGTGTCTGGTTGGCACGCCAGAGCTGCGTGCTAGAGTCATTCTCGACTTCCAAACCGACGGTCCCCCGCTTGGCAGCTGTTCTCCGACGCATGGCGCACCGCCTGCTCCTCCAGTCCGCCATCGTGCTGCTGTGGGTGTTTGCTGTGTTGCTGCCGGTGCCACCGGTTGCCGCCCAAGGCACGGCCGGTGCAGCCGCAGCCGGCCAGCAGGCCGGCGACGACATCCGCGCGCTGGAAGCACAGGTGCAGATCGTGCTCACCGAGGCGCGGCGCCAACAAGATTTGCTGGCTCAACAGCGCCAGCGCCTGGTGGTGGCCGAGTCCGCCAACGGCTGGTTGCCCTGGTTGGTGCTTGGTCTGTTGGGGCTGTGCGGCCTGGCGCTTTGGTTGGCGTTGCGTGTGCGGCGCCTGCAGCGCGCATTGACCCGCCAGATGGCCAAGCCCGACAGCATGGTTGCCGGCTTGCCGGATGAGGCTGGTGACGTATCGCCGCAGGCGCTGGCCACCAGCACGCTGCATCTGGCGCCTGAACGCACACTGCTGTCGGCCAGCATGGCTGGCGGCCCGCCCAGCGCTGCCACCGAGCTGGGCATGGGCATGGGGCGGCCACCCATCTTGGGCCCGGATGGTGCGCTGTCGTTGCGCGAGTTTTCAACCGTCGCCGGGGTCTCGCCGCGGCCGGTGTCTGTCGAAGAACTGCTTGATTTGGACCAGCAAGTGGAATTCTTTCTGGTGCTGGGCCAGGCGCAATCAGCGATCGACTTGCTGCTCAGCCATGTGCGCGCCACCGGCGGCACCAGTGCGCTGCCGTACTTCAAGCTGCTGGAGATCTACCGTCAGCAGGGCGATGAAGAGGCCTTCGAGCGCACGCGCGAGCGCTTCAACCGCCGCTTCAACGCCTACGCGCCCGACTGGCAAACCGATCCGCAACAAGGCCGTGCGCTGCTTGACTACAGCGCCGCAGTCGAGCGCTTGCAGTCGCTCTGGGCCCGGCCGGCACAGGCGATGCAGGCGCTCGAAGCCGCGCTGTTCCGGCGCGATGCCAGCCATGCCACGTTCGACCTGCCGGCCTACCGCGAACTCTTGCTGCTGTACTCGGTCGCGCGTGACCTGTCGGAGCGCGAGACGCCGCCGGCCGGCGTCGACCTGCTGTTACCCCTTGGCGGCGAAGCGCCGCAAGCGCAGGCCATGACCCGGCTTCACCCCAGCGCCGCGGCGGACGTGCCGATGGAACACGCGACGCTGGTCGATCTGGAATTCGCCAGTCTGGACGCGGGCTCGCCCGAGCACGACGACCGGCCGTCGCGTTTTCACACCGACTTCAGCC
>JANNMP010000579.1:0-4625 GCA_031398015.1 Burkholderiaceae bacterium | reverse complement strand
TCTTCGGCGATCCGGCCACCGAACAGCACGGAGATGGTGGAGAGCATGCGCTCTTTGTCCATGCTGTAGCGGTCACCTTCGGGCAACTGCATCGTCACGCCCAGCGCACGGCCGCGCGGGATCACGGTGACCTTGTGCACCGGGTCGGTCTTGGGCATCAGCCGCGCGACCAGCGCGTGGCCAGCTTCGTGGTACGCCGTGTTCTTGCGCTCTTCCTCGGGCATGACCATGGACTTCCGCTCGGGGCCCATCATGATCTTGTCCTTGGCCTTCTCGAAGTCGACCATCTCGACCACGCGCCCGCTGCGGCGGGCGGCGAACAAGGCCGCCTCGTTGACCAGGTTGGCCAGATCGGCACCCGAGAAGCCCGGCGTGCCACGGGCCAGGATGTCGGCGCGGATGTCCTGGCCGATCGGCACCTTGCGCATGTGCACGTTGAGAATCTGCTCGCGGCCGCGCACGTCGGGCAGCGTCACATACACCTGGCGGTCAAAGCGGCCGGGGCGCAGCAGCGCCGGGTCAAGGATGTCGGGCCGGTTGGTGGCCGCCATCACGATCACGCCCAGGTTGGTCTCGAAGCCGTCCATCTCGACCAGCATCTGGTTCAGCGTCTGCTCACGCTCGTCATTGCCACCGCCCAGGCCCGCACCACGGTGGCGGCCCACCGCGTCGATTTCATCGACGAAGATGATGCACGGAGCGCTTTTCTTGGCCTGCTCGAACATGTCGCGCACGCGGGCAGCGCCCACGCCGACAAACATCTCGACAAAGTCCGAGCCCGAGATGCTGAAGAACGGCACCTTGGCCTCACCGGCAATGGCCTTGGCCAGCAAGGTCTTGCCGGTTCCGGGTGGGCCGACGAGCAGCACACCGCGCGGGATGCGGCCGCCCAGCTTCTGGAACTTCTGCGGGTCTTTCAGGAAGTCGACCAACTCCTTGACCTCTTCCTTGGCCTCGTCGCAGCCGGCAACATCGGCAAAGGTGGTGGAGTTGTTGGCCTCGTCGAGCATGCGCGCCTTGCTCTTGCCAAAGCTGAAGGCACCACCCTTGCCGCCGCCCTGCATCTGGCGCATGAAGTACACCCACACGCCGATCAACAGCAGCATCGGGCCCCAGCTAACCAGCAGGCTCATCAGCAGCGACGGCTCTTCGCGCGGCTTGACGTCGAACTTGATGTTGTTGTTGCGCAGGTCGCCCACCAGGCCGCGGTCGAGGTAGGTGGCGGTGGCGCGGATGCGCTTGTCGTCGGTGGTCAGCGCGATGATCTCGGTGCCGCCCTGGCCCTCTTGCAGCACGACTGACTTGATGCGCCGCGCCGCCACTTCATCGAGAAACTCGGAGTAGCCGATGACCTGGCCCGACGACACGCCGCGGTCAAACTGCTTGAACACGGTGAACAGCACGAGTGCGATCACCAGCCAGACAGCGACCTTCGAGAACCATTGGTTGTTCACTGCGGCTCCTTCAGCCTGAGATTCAGCAGATGCAATCAGGCCCGTTGCGCAGCATGCGCGAACTTGCCAATGCCCTGGCAGATGGGGTTGATTCTAGTCCAGTCAAGCCCTGACCCTGGGTGGCGCGTGGCACTGTGAACAGGGTGAATCCGGGGCGTTTTCAGCCGATGCCCGGCTGGTTTGACGGCCCTTTGAGACCGATGCCGACCAGAAAGGTTTCAGACGATTTGTCCCGCGAGGCCTTGGGCTTGAGTGGCTTGACCACCCGAAACTGCTGCTTGAAGCGTTGCACCAGTTGGCTGTAGCCGCTGCCGTGGAACACCTTGGCCACCAGCGCGCCATCGGGTTTCAAGTGGCCCTGGGCAAAGTCCAGCGCCAATTCAATCAGGTGTTCGATGCGTGCGGCATCGGCCGCGTCGATGCCCGACAGATTGGGTGCGATGTCTGACACCACCACATCCACCGGCCGGCCGGCCACTGCCTGGTGCAGTTGGCCCAGCACCGCATCGTCACGGAAGTCACCCTGGATGAACAGCACACCTTCGATCGGCGCCATCGGCAGGATGTCCAGCGCGATGATGGTGCCCAGCAATTCACCCACCGCCGCGCCACCGGTGCCGGCGGTCTTGGGCGCAAAGCGGCGCCGCAGGTACTGGCTCCAGGCGCCCGGTGCCGAGCCCAGGTCAACCACCACCTGGCCAGGTTTGATCAGACCCAGCGTTTCGTCGATCTCCTTGAGCTTGTAAGCGGCGCGCGCGCGGTAGCCTTCACGCTGGGCGAGCCTGACATACGGATCATTGACATGCGCATTGACCCAGGCCTTGTTGATCTTCTTGCTCTTGGAGTCGATTTTCATGGCCGGCTGATAATAGGGTGATGCCCGCACTCCATCTGACGCCCGCCCAACGCAAGGAAAAACGCGGTGATGCCCACCACCTGAATCCGGTGGTGCTTATCGGCGACCAGGGCCTGACCGACGCCGTGCTGCGCGAGGCTGATCTGGCGCTGAAATCACACGGCCTGATCAAGGTGCGCATGTTTTCCGATTCACGCCCTGACCGCGAGGCGGCATTGGCCAGCCTGGCCGACAAGCTGGGCGCCGCGCCCGTGCAGCACATCGGCAAGCTGCTGGTGTTGTGGCGGCCGATGCCGGAGAAGGCCAAGGCCGAGGTGCGTGACGAGCGTGCGGCCGGCCCGCGCGTGGTGAAGATCCTCAAGTTCAGCAAAAGCGGCAACCACCGCGCCCAGATCAAGAAGATCACCGTCTTCGGCAACCAGCGTGTGACTGCCGGTGGCGAGATCAAGCGCGCCAAGACCCGCGTTGCCAGCGTCAAGAAGCGGGCGGCTGATTGAGCTTGGGCGGCTGATTGAGCTTGGGCGGCTGCCCGGCGGCGCGCCATGCCAGGGCAGCGATCAGCAGCAGCTTGAGCAAGAAGAACACCACGCTGATGGCGTGCAGTTGGCCAAAGCCCAGCGTGCCATGCCCGGCGCGCGCCGCCGCCACCAGCGGCTGCAGCGCAAAGTGGCCCGCCACGGTGCAGAACACCGTGCCCAGCAGCAGCAGCATTTCGGTGCTGAACACCGACCCCTGACCAGCCAGCGCCGCCGACCGGGCGCGCGGGCGTTCCATGGCCAGCAGCAGCGCCGCCAGCAGCAGGCCCAGCCAGGCTTCACGCTCGAACAAGCGGCCCACCAGTTGGCCGGCGGCCGGCCGCTCAAGCAGTGCAAACGCAGCGGGCGCGGCGATGGCGGCAATGCACAGCAGCACGCCGGCCCACAGGCCTGGCAGCAAGCGTCGCACGCGCTCCAACACCTTGCTCACAGGTAGCGCACGTCCACGATCTCATAGCGCTTGATGCCGCCTGGGGCCTGCACCTCGGCCACGTCACCGGCAACCTTCCCGATCATCGACCGCGCGATCGGCGAGCTGATCGAGACCAGGCCCTGCTTCAAGTCGGCTTCGTCATCGCCGACGATCTGGTAGGTGACGGCATGGCCCGAGGCCTCTTCTTCCAGATCGACGGTGGCACCAAACACCACCCGCCCGTCGGCGTCCAGTGACGACGGGTCGATCACCTGGGCTGCAGCCATCTTGCCCTCGATCTCCAGGATGCGGCCTTCGATGAAGCCTTGTTTGTCCTTGGCCGCTTCGTACTCGGCGTTCTCTGACAAATCGCCCTGGGCGCGGGCTTCGGCAATCGCCTGGATCACCGCGTGGCGCTCCACGGTCTTGAGCCGGTGCAGCTCATCCTTGAGCTTTTCGGCGCCGCGTTTGGTGAGGGGGATGGTGGCCATGCGGGCCTCCTGCATGCAAGAAGGGCGGACAAAAACAAATCCGCCGCGCTGGGCGCTGGCTGCAGGCCAAGCGCAAAGGCGGCGGAACGAATGAACAACTGACAGCGCAGATTTTAATGCAACTCGGTGTGCAGCTCTTGCAGGCTGCGCACGCTCAGGCCCTGCTGGTGTTTCATCGCCTCGGTGGCAGCCTCGCAGCCGGCCATGGTGGTGTAGTAGGTGATGCGGTGGGCCAGCGCGGCCGTGCGGATGTGGCGTGAGTCGGCGATCGCGGTGCGGGTTTCATCAACGGTGGAGAACACCAGCTGGATCTCGCCGGCCTTGACCAAGTCGACGATGTTCGGCCGCCCGTCCTTGACCTTGTTGATCAGCTTGACCGGCACGCCGGCCGCCGCAATGGCCGCCGCCGTGCCCTTGGTGGCCAGCACCGCGAAGCCCAGCGCCACCAAGCTGCGCGACACCACCACGGCGCGTGCCTTGTCGCCGTTCTTCACCGTCACCACCACGGTGCCCTTGGCTGGCAGACGCGAGCCCGCGCCCAGCTGGCTCTTCAGCATGGCCTCGCCGAAGCTGCGGCCCACGCCCATCACTTCACCGGTCGAGCGCATCTCGGGGCCCAGGATCGGATCGACGCCCGGGAACTTGTTGAACGGGAACACCGCCTCCTTGACACTGAAATACGGCGGGATCACTTCGCGCGGCGGTGCGCCGTTGCGGCTGGTCTGGTCGGCCAGCTTCTGGCCGACCATGCAGCGCTCGGCGATCTTGGCCAGTTGCTGGCCGGTGGCCTTGCTGACAAAGGGCACGGTGCGCGATGCGCGTGGGTTCACTTCCAGCACGTAGACCACAGCCGCATCGCCGTCGCCGGCCACGCTG
>JANNMP010000541.1:0-6159 GCA_031398015.1 Burkholderiaceae bacterium | reverse complement strand
CGCCGCATCGGCTCGGCAGAAGAACAGCGGCGCTTCTGCGAGGCCTGCGCTGCTGCCTGGCAGGCCCTGGCGGCGGGCAGCTTCGACGCCGTGGTGCTGGACGACTGGCACCTGGCCGACGACGCCAGCCGCGCACTGATGGCCCACATCCTGGCGCAGCGGCAAGAGGCCACCCAGGCGCCGGGTGTGCCAGCGCCTGGGTCGGCGCCCGGGTCGGCGCCCGGGTTGGCGCCCGGGTTGGCGCCGGTCGTAACCATCATCGTGCAGCGCCCCGCGCCGCCCGGCGCTGCCCAGCAAGCCAGCGGCGGTGACGCCGTGCTGCACTTGTGCCTGGCGCCGCTGGGCCCGGCAACGGTGTACGAACTGGTGCAGCGCTTGTCGGGCGCAGCCGACCCGCGCCACTTTGCCCAGCGCCTGCAGCGCGCCAGCGGCGGCAACCCGTTCTTTCTGGCCGAGACGCTGCGCCAGTGGCAGGGCCTGAAGCTGCTGGAGACCGGGCCCGACGGCGTCTGGCGCACGCCGTTTGACGACGCCACGCAAGACTATGCCGAGCTGCCGCTGCCCGACAGCGTGCGTGATGCCGTGCTGGCCCGGGTACAGCGCCAGAGCGATGCGGCGCAGCGCCTGCTGCAGGCCGCCGCGCTGGCCAGCGAGCCGTTCAGCCCGGCGCTGCTGGCCGGCGCCTGCGGCATGGCCGAGGTGCAGGCGCTGCAGGCAGTGGCTGAAGGCGTGGCAGCGCAACTGCTGCGTGAACGCGACGGCGGCTACGCTTTTTCGCATGACCTGGTGCAGGCCGCACTCGACAGCGCCTTGCCGCCGCAGCAGCGCCGCCTGGTGCACTGCCGGCTGGCGCTGGGCGCCGAAGCCGCAGCCTTGAGCGCCGCCGACATCGCCCGCCACTGGGAGGCCGGCGGCCAGCCGCAGCGCGCCGTGGCCCACCGCCTGGCTGCCGCTGACGCGGCGCTGGCGCTGTATGCCGATGCCCAGGCCCAGGCGCACTGGCAGGCGGCGCTGGACGACGGCCCCACGCTGGCGCAGCGGGTGCACATCCTGGGCCAGCGCTGGCCGGTGCTGGCGCGCTGTGACGACCAGCCCGGCCTGGCCGCCTTGGTGGCCGAGCTGGATGCGCTGCACCAGCAGGCCCAGGCCACGCCAGGCGCGGCCGGCGTGGCACTGACGGCCGCCGTGTTTGCCGCTGAAATCGACGCCCAGGGCCAGCGCAGCGGCACAGCGCTGCAGCGCATCGAGGCCTGCCTGGCCGACCCGGCGCTGCCGGTGCCGCTGCGGGCCCAGGCATTGCGGGTGCAAAGCCAGGCGCTGAGCCGGCTGGGCCGCACGGCCGAGGCCAGCTCTGCGGTGCATGCCGCGCTGGCCGCCGGTGGGCTGTCGGCGCTGCAGCAGGGTGACTTGCTGCATGCGCTGAGCTACAGCGCCTTCTTGAGCGGTGACCCGCAAGAGTCGCTGCAACAGGCGCAGCGCGCGCTGGCCGTGTGGCAGGCCGCCGGCGCCCGGCGCCAGGCAGCGATGGCCCAGGCCAGCATCGGCCGCGCGCTGGACATGCTGGACGAGCGCGAGCCGGCCTGGGCTGCGCTGGAACTGGCCTACGCCCAGGCGGCGAAGCTGGGCATGGTCGACCAGCAGCGCATCGTGGCCAACAACCTGGCCAACAACCGGCTGCACCATGGCGGGCCGGCGCGGGCGATCGAGGTGATCGAGCAGGCACGCGCACTGTCGCCACACTTCACGATGACCGCGATGCCGGTGTTCTACCTCGGCATCCTGTGCCAGGCCCATGCCCAGCTGGGCCGCCTGGGTGATGCGCTGGACCTGGCCAGCCAGGCCCTGCAGCATGCGCTGGCGCTGGGCGAAACCTTGAGCCTGGCCGATTGCGTGGGCATGTCGCTGGGCCTGCACACCAGCCTGGGCGACGGCGCTGGCGCTGCGCGCCTGCTGGCCGTGCTGCAGGGCCGGCCGCTGGACGGGCTGCGCTACTTCCAGGTCAAGCTGGGTTTTGTGCTGGCCCAGCACGCCACCCACAACGCCCGCCTGGCCGAGGCCCACGCCCACTTGACCGTGGTGGGCAACGTGGGCGCGCTCAGCCAGCCGCCCGACCGCGCGATGGCACGCCTGTGCCATGCCGAGCTGGCGCTGGCCGAGGGCAATGCCCAGGCCGCGCTGGACTGGCTGGCGCCACTGCAGGGCGCTGTGCTGTACACCGAGGTCGAGGCACGCTGCTGCGCGGCGCGCCTGGTGGCCCACAGTGCGCTGGGCCGCACCGATGCCAGCGCCATGGCCCTGGCCGATGCAGCGCTGGCCGGCCAGGCCCAGGGGCGTGTGTTGCCAGCGCTGGCGGCGCTGGGCCTGCGCCAGGCCAGGCTGCAGGCCGCCACGCTGGCCGCAGACACCGCGCTGGCTACCACCTTGCGCGCCAGCATCGCGGCCGAGCAGCAGCGGCTGGCTGGCTTGTTGGGGGCCCATGCCGCGTTGCGGCCAGCGCTGGCGGCCCTGGCCCCGCGCTTTGGTGGCCACTGAGCACGGTGCACGCACCGGTGGGCGCGTTCAGCTCGGCCGCGCTGGGCGGGGCCGCGCTGGTGAGCAACTTTGCGCGGTTGCCCGAGCCCAGCACGCTGGTGTTGTGGCTGGCCGGGCTGCTGAGCCTGGGCACGCTGGCGCGGCGCCGGGGTGTTGAGGTCGGGCTTGACGTCGGGTTTGAGCCGGTTCAACTCGACAGCTGCTGCCAGGCCTTGTCCAGCCGCTTGACCGACACCGGCTGCGGCGTGCGCAGTTCTTGGGCAAAAAAGCTCACCCGCAGCTCCTCCAACAGCCAGCGGTATTCATCCAGCCGGGCATCGGCCACGCCCTTCTGCTCGGCCAGGCGGCGCAGGTATTGCTGCTCCAGTGGCCGCAGTTCGGCCGCGCGCTGGGCATCACGCTGGGGGTCGGCGCGCCACTTGTCCAGCCGCAGCGTCACTGCCTTCAAATAACGCGCCAGGTGGGCGAGCTGGGCATAGGGCGCGGCCTGCAGAAAGCGCTTGGGCACCAGGCGCTGCAGTTGCGCGGCCACGTCGTCGGCCACGTCCTTGGCCGGGCGCGCGTCCTTGAGCTTGCGCTGGGCCGCAGCATGCTCGCTGAGCACCACCAGCGCCAAGCGTGCCACCTCTTGCGCAATCAGGTTCAGCCGGGCGCGGCCTTCGATGGTGCGTTGGGCAAAGCTGTCGGCATCGGTGGGCAGCGGCTCGGCCAGGAAGGCGCGGTCCAGCGCCACGTCGATGATCTGGCTGCGCAGCTCGTCAGCGCCGCCCAGCGGCATGTACAGCGTGGCCAGCTTCACCAGATCGGGGATGTTTTTCTCCAGGTACTTCAGCGGCTCTTTGATGGCCAGCGCCACCAGCCGGCGCAGGCCGGCGCGGTGCCTGGTGGTGGCCGCAGCGGGCTCGTCGAAGACTTCGATTTCGACATGGCTGCCCTTGTCGATCAGCGCCGGAAAACCGATCAGCACCTGGCCGGCTTTGTGGATCTCCATCAGCTCGGGCAAGGCGCCAAAGGTCCAGGCGGTGTGGGCGACCGGCGCGGCGGGGGGTGCCGGTGGTGGTGCCGGGGCGGCCTTTTCCACCCGGCGCGCACCTGGCGCTGAGGCGGCCTGCGACGAGGGTGCCGGGGCCGGCAAGGGGCTTGGCGCAGTCAAGCTGCTGCCCAGCTTCAACGCCGCCAGCGCCTGGAATGCCGAACGCGCCTGGCCGCCCAGCTCGGCTTTCAGCGTGGCCAGGTGGCGGCCGGTGCCGAGCTGGCGGCCATGTTCGTCCACGACCCTGAAGTTCATGAACAAATGCGCTGGCAGCATGTCGAGCTTGAAGTCGTTGCGCTGCACGGCGATCTGGCTGCGCGCACATACCGCCTTCAACAGCACATCCATCAGCACACCCTGGGCAAACGGCTGCAGCTCAATGAACCCGGCAACGAAATCGGCCAGCGGCTGCAGCCGGCTGCGTGGGCGCTGGTGCAGGCTTTTGCACAGCGCCGTCACCTTGGCCGCCAGCATGCCGGGCACCAGCCAGTCGCAGCGCTCTTCACTGACCTGGTTGAGGGCGTAGATCGGCACCGTCACGGTGACACCGTCCTTCGGGTCGCCCGGCTCGTGCAAGTAGATGGCGCTGCAGTCCACACCGCCCAGGCGCAGCGTCTTGGGAAACGCCGCGCCGGTGATGCCGGCCGCTTCATGGCGCATCAGCTCGTCGCGTGTCAGCTTGAGCAGGTCGGGCTGGGCTTTGGCTTCGGTTTTGTACCAGCGCTCCAGCGTGGCGCCCGAGTGCACATTGGCCGGCAGCAACTGGTCGTAGAACGCGAAGATCAGGTCATCGTCGACCAGCACATCCTGGCGCCGGCTTTTGTGCTCCAGGTCCTGCACCTGGGCAAACAGCTTGCGGTTGTGGCCGATGAACGGCAGGTTGGAATCCCAATCACCTTCAACCAGGGCCTCGCGGATGAAGATCTCGCGCGCTGCCTTCGGGTCCACCTGGCCGAAGTTCACCCGCCGGTTGGCATAGACCACGATGCCGTAGAGCGTGGCACGCTGCAGCGCCACCACTTCGGCGGCCTTCTTCTCCCAGTGCGGCTCGAGCAGCTGGGTCTTGAGCAAGTGGCCGGCCAGCGGCGGGATCCACTGCGGCTCGATATTGGCCAGGCCGCGGCCGTACAAGCGTGTGGTGTCCACCAGCTCGGCGGCGATCAGCCAGCGGCCGGGTTTTTTGCTCAGGTGCGCACCGGGGTGGCGCCAGAACTTGATGCCGCGTGCGCCCAGGTACCAGTCGTCATCATCTGACTTAGAGCCGATGTTGCCCAACAAGCCAGCCAGCATCGCCAGGTGGATTTGCTCATAGGTCGCTGCGCTGCCGTTGAGCCGCCAACCCTGCTCGGCCACCACGGTGTGCAACTGGCTGTGGATGTCGCGCCATTCACGCACCCGGCGTGGGTTGACAAAGCTGTCGCGCAGGCGCTGCTCTTGCTGGCGGTTGCTGAGCCGGCGCGTGAGTCCGTCCACTCGGGACGGACGAACGGCTGGCGAAGGCCCGGGCCCGTCTTGCGGGCCAGGGCTGAGTTTGTCCACGCCGGCAACGGCGTGGTGGCCCATGCCTTCATTGATCCAGTTCCACAACGTCAGGTAGCCCATGAACTCCGACTTCTCGTCGTCGAACTTCTTGTGCTTTTCATCGGCCGCCTGGGCCAGGTCCATCGGCCGGTCACGCACGTCCTGCACGCTCAGCGCGCTGGCGATCACCAGCACCTCGGTGAGTGCATCGCGCTCACGCGCGGCCAGGATCATGCGGCCCACCCGCGGGTCCAGCGGCAGGCGGGCCAGCTCGCGACCGGTGGCGGTGAGCGCGTTGTCGTCATCCACCGCGCCCAGCTCGGCCAGCAGCTCGTAGCCGTCGGCAATCGCCTTGCCGCGTGGCGCTTCCAGGAACGGGAAGTCTTCCACCGCACCCAGGCGCAGGCTTTTCATGCGCAGGATCACGCCGGCCAGGCTGCTGCGCAAAATCTCGGGGTCGGTGAACGGTGGCCGGCCGGCGAAATCCTTCTCGTCATAGAGCCGGATGCAGATGCCGTTGGCCACCCGGCCGCAGCGCCCGGCGCGCTGGTTGGCCGCCGCCTGGCTGATGGCCTCGACCTGCAGTTGCTCGACCTTGGTGCGCCAGCTGTAGCGCTTGATGCGGGCCAGCCCGCTGTCGATCACATACCGAATCCCCGGCACGGTGAGCGAGGTCTCGGCCACGTTGGTGGCCAGCACGATGCGGTGTCCGTTGCCCGGGTTGAACACCGCCTCTTGCTCGGCCTGCGACAGGCGTGCAAACAGCGGCAGGATCTGTGGCTGCGGGCCGCCCTTGTGTTGCTTGGCCAGGTGCCTGCGCAAGTGGTCGGCGGCGTCGCGGATCTCGCGCTCACCGGGCAGGAACACCAGGATGTCGCCCGGGCCGTCGCGCCAGAGTTCATCCACTGCATCGGCAATCGCATCGTCCAGGCCGTAGGTGCGTGAGTCCTCGAACGGCTTGAAGCGCTGCTCAACGGGGAACATCCGGCCGCTGACCTGGATCACCGGCGCCGGGCCCAGCACGCTGTCGAAGTGCCTGGCAAACCGGTCGGCGTCGATGGTGGCCGAGGTCA
>JANNMP010000505.1:0-4312 GCA_031398015.1 Burkholderiaceae bacterium | reverse complement strand
GGCCGGCAGGTGTACTGGGTGTGCCCGCTGGTCGAGGAGAGTGAGCACCTGGACTTGCAAAACGCCACCGAGACCCATGTGCAACTCAGCGCCGCGCTACCCGGGCAGATGGTGGGCCTGCTGCACGGGCGTTTGCCGGCGGCCGAGAAGACCGCCGTGATGTCGCTGTTTGCCAGCGGCCAGATGGCGGTGCTGGTGGCCACCACGGTGATCGAGGTCGGCGTGGACGTGCCCAACGCCAGCCTGATGGTCATCGAGCATGCCGAGCGCTTCGGCCTGAGCCAGTTGCACCAGTTGCGCGGCCGGGTGGGCCGCGGCGCGGTGGCCAGCGCCTGCGTGCTGCTGTACCAGGCGCCGCTGTCGCCCACCGCGCGCCAGCGCCTGCGCGCCATGGCCGAGACCAGCGACGGCTTCGAGATCGCCCGGCGCGACCTCGACATCCGCGGCCCGGGTGAATTCATGGGCGCGCGCCAGAGTGGCGACGCGCTGCTGCGTTTTGCCGACCTGGCCGAGGATGGGCCGCTGCTGCAACAGGCGCGCTCGCTGGCGCCCCGGTTGCTGGCCGAGCACCCGCAGGCGGCAGCCGCCCATGTGGCGCGCTGGCTGGACAGCCGGGCCGAGTACCTGAAGGCATGAGGCGGCAGCGGCAGCGGCGAAGGCAGCGGCGACGCGGCGCCGATAATTTGCCGCCATGACCCTGACCGAGTTGCGCTACATCGTTGCCGTGGCCCGCGAGCGCCATTTCGGCCGTGCCGCCGAAGCCTGTTTTGTGTCGCAGCCGACGCTGAGCGTGGCCATCAAGAAGCTCGAAGAAGAGTTGGACCTGAAGCTGTTCGAGCGTGGCACGGCCGAGGTCGGCGTCACCCCACTGGGCGAGGCCATCGTGCGCCAGGCCCAGGCGGTGCTGGAGCAGGCGGCCGAGATCAAGCAGATTGCCAAGCGTGGCAAAGACCCGCTCGCCGGCCCGCTGCGCCTGGGCATCATCTACACCATCGGCCCCTACCTGCTGCCCGAGCTGGTGCGCCATGCCATCGACATGACGCCGCAGATGCCGCTGATGCTGCAGGAGAACTTCACCGCCAAGCTGCTGGACATGCTGCGCAGCGGTGAGCTGGACTGCGCCATCCTGGCCGAGCCCTTCGCCGACACCGGCCTGGCGCTGGCGCCGCTGTACGACGAGCCGTTCATGGTGGCCGTGCCCAGCAGCCACCCGCTGGCCCAGCGCCGCAGCATCAGCAGCCAGGCCTTGAAGAAGGAGACCATGCTGCTGCTGGGCAGCGGCCACTGCTTCCGAGACCAGGTGCTGGAGGTGTGCCCCGAGTTTGCCCGCTTCTCCAGTGACGCCGAGGGCATCCGCAAGAGCTTCGAGGGCAGCTCGCTGGAGACCATCCGCTACATGGTGGCCGCCGGCATGGGCATCACCGTGGTGCCGCAGATGAGCGTGCGCACCTGGGGCCGCAGCGACGGGCCGACCCAGGTGGTGTATGTGCCGTTCGAGCCACCCGTGCCCACACGCCGCGTGGTGCTGGCCTGGCGGCGCAGCTTCACCCGGTATGAAGCCGTTGCGGCGCTGCGAAATGCGGTGATGGCGTGTAGCCTGGAGGGGGTGGTGCGCTTGCCTTGAGTTCAGCCAAACGAACGCGCTTTGCGTCGGGTGTCGCGACTTATGCTCACGTCAGGGAGCGCCGCCGTGAATGAAGCCGACACCTGCCGAAAGTTCGTCGTACCACTGTTGCAGGCCGCCGGATGGGACGACGAGCCCCATTCCATCGCTGAGCAGCGCAGCATCACCGACGGCCGCATCGTGCCGGTGGGTCGCGGTTTTGTGCGCAAGCCCCCCAAGCGTGTTGACTACCTGCTGCGGGCCACACGTGATCTGCCGCTGGCCGTGGTCGAAGCCAAGGCAGGCTGGCGCCATGCCAGCGATGGCGCGCAGCAAGCGCGCGATTACGCCGAGATGCTGGGCCTGAAATTCGCATTCGCCACCAACGGGCATCAGATCATCGAGATCGACTACTTCACCGGCACCGAGACGACGCGCAACAACTTTCCCAGGCCAGAGCAGTTGCTGCAGCGCTACCGCGAGGGCAGCGGTCTGATGCGCGAAGCAGACACCCAGCGCCTTCTGGAGCCCTACAACCTCGTCGCCGGTAAACCGCCGCGCTACTACCAGCGCATCGCCATCGACCGTGCGGTTGAGGCCATTCTCGGCGGCCGCACGCGCCTGCTGCTGACCCTGGCCACCGGCACCGGCAAGACCAGCGTCGCCTTCCAGATCTGCTGGAAGTTGTGGACCACGCGCTGGAACCGCAGCGGCGAGCCGCGCCGGCCCAAGATCTTGTTCCTGGCCGACCGCAATTTCCTGGTCGACGACCCGATGGCCAAAGACTTCGCACCCTTTGGCGACGCCCGCCACAAAATCGAATCGGGCATGGTGGTGCACGGCCGCGACATGTACTTCGCCATCTACCAGGCCATGGCCGAAGACGAGCGCCGCGAAGGCCTGTTCCGCCAATACCCGTGCGACTTCTTCGACCTGATCGTGGTGGACGAATGCCACCGCGGCAGCGCTCGCGCCGACAGCGCTTGGCGCGACATCCTCAACCACTTTGCGCCGGCCGCGCAACTGGGCATGACGGCCACGCCGCTGCGTGACGACAGCCGCGACAGCTACCTGTACTTTGGCAACCCGCTGTACACCTACAGCCTTCAGCAAGGCATCGCCGACGGCTTTCTGGCGCCCTACCGTGTGCACCGCGTCATCACTGAATGGGATGCCGCCGGTTGGCGCCCCAACGTCGGCGAGCTGGACCGCTACGGCCGCACCATCCCCGACGATGAATACCAGACCAACGATTTCGAGCGCGCCGTTGCGCTGAAGGCGCGTACCCAGGCCATCGCGCGCCACCTCAACGACTTTCTGCACAAGACCGACCGCTGGGCCAAGACCATCGTTTTCTGCGTCGACCAGGACCACGCCGCCGAGATGCGTTCAGCGCTGATTGCCCTGAACCCCGATCTGGTGGCGCAACACCCCGACTACGTGTGCCGTGTCACCGCCGACGAAGGCGACATCGGTGCCGGCCACCGCAGCCGCTTTCAAGACCCTGAGAACCCAACCCCGGTGGTCCTGACCTCGTCGCAACTGCTCACCACCGGCCTGGACGCGCCCACCTGCAAGAACGTGGTGCTGGCCCGCGTGGTGGGATCGTTGAGCGAGTTCAAGCAGATCATCGGCCGCGGAACGCGGGTGCGAGACGAGCATGGCAAGCTGTGGTTCAACATCATCGACTACACCGGCTCGGCCACGCGGCTGTTTGCCGATCCGGCTTTCGACGGCGAGCCCGCACAGGTGACGCAGGAAGAGATCGACGCCGCTGGTCTGGCGGTGGCCCATGCGCAACTCATTGCGGCCGAGCCCGAGCCGGCGGCTGACCCGGTCGAAGCCGGAGCCGTCATCGAGCCCGACGACGCCGCGCCCCGCCGCAAGTTCTATTTCGACGGCGGCCAGGTCGCGATCGCCGCCCACCTGGTTTATGAACTCGACACCGACGGCACCCAGCTTCGGGTGGTGCGCTATGCCGACTACGCTGCCGAAAGCGTGCGCCTGATCGTGCCGTCGGCCCCCGAGCTGCGCCGCCGCTGGGCCCAGCCGGCGCAGCGCAGCGAGATCATCGACGCACTGCAGCAACGTGGCATCGACTTCATCGAGCTGGCCGAAGCCACTGGCCAACCCGAGGCCGACCCCTTTGATTTGCTGTGCCACCTGGCCTTCAACGCGCCGCTGCGCACACGGCGCGAGCGCGCGCTGGCGCTCAAACGCGAACGCCCAGACTTCTGGCAACGCTTCGGCCCCGAGGCGCGGCAGTTGCTGGAAGAACTGCTGCAAAAGTACGCCGAACATGGCGACGCCCAGTTCGTTCTGCCCGACGTGCTGCGCGTGCCTCCCATCAGCGGCCATGGCCAGCCGGCCGAAATCATCCGGCTGTTTGGCGGCGCTGAACAACTGCGCGCTGCCGTCACCGACCTGCAGAACCTGCTGTACGCCTCCTGAACTGCCTCCCGATGCCCTCCCGCAAGAAGACCGACACCGCCCCACTCACCACCGCCCAGAGCCTGGGCAGCCTGCTCAAGTCAGCGCGCGACATCATGCGCAAGGACAAGGCACCCCTTCGACGTTGAAACTGACGATGCCCGCCGAGTCTTCGGGGCCGTAGAGCGTGACCGAATTCATCGAGCGCAGCGCGTCGCGGCACTGGGCGACCAGCGCAGTCTCATGCGCGTGGATCGCGTCGAGGCCGATGCTGTCGAC
>JANNMP010000446.1:0-9617 GCA_031398015.1 Burkholderiaceae bacterium | reverse complement strand
CCAGGGTCTGCGCCTCGCGCAGCGGCAGCGGTGTGCTGCTGCGGGCCTCGGGCAGCTGCTCGATGATGGCCAGCGCGCGTGTCAGCACCGGCGCGCTGGTGCAGGCTGCCAGCAGGCCATAGAGCATGCCGTACAGGCCGTCGAGCGTGCGTGGCAGCAGGGCCACGGTGTCAGCGCCCGGCGCGGCGGCCAGCAGCTTCACCACATCCACCCCGGCCTGGATCTCACGCAGCACGCCGAAGAACTCAGCCGCGTTGGCCGCGCCGATGCGGCCCTGCACAAAGTGCTGGCGCACCGCATCGGGCAGGCCCGACTGCAGCACCTTGGACACATCCTCCCAGCCGCGTGGGCTGGCGCCCACCAGATGGTCTTGCGCCAGCTGGGCCTGGGTGTCGTCGAGCTTGTCGGGCCGCACTTTCAGGTAGGCCAGCACCTCTGGCGCAAAGCCTTGCGCGATGCCATGGTCGAGAAAAGCATCGATCACCGCCTGCACCTGAAAGTGAAACATGCGGTCGGCCAGCGCCGTGCCCATGTCATGGCTGACGGCGCCGTGGAAGCTGGCGTTGCCGGCGGCCACCACCAGCCAGCCGTCGGGCAAGTTGTAGTGGCCCACCTTGCGGTCCAGGATCAGCGAGTAGGCCGAGATCTGCAGGCGCTGGTCAGCAGCGGTCAGTTCGTCCAGGAACAGGATGCCGGCCGGCAGCTCGGGCCCGGGCAGAAATTCGGGCGGGAACCACACCGTCTTGCCCTTGATCTCGTCGGCATAGATGGCGCCACGGATGTCCACCGGCTCGATGGTGGTCAGCCGCAGGTCGATCAGCGGCACGCGGTGGTGCAGCGCCACCTGGCGCACGATCGACGATTTGCCCACGCCGCGTGTGCCCCACAGCATGGTGGCGCGGTGGCGCAGCAGCGGGTCGGCAAACTGCGCTGTCAGCGCCGCCTTGGCCGCTGCTATCGACAGCGGCGGGATGTTCATCGGGTTGGCAAGCATGGCGCTTCAGTGGCTGGCAGTGCCCGGGGCTGGCAGTGCCCGGGGCGGCCATCGCACCGGTGTCGGCTGTTCAGAGCTGCACGCCCTTGGTCAGCGCGCCGTCGACCACCAGGTTGGTGCCGGTGATGAAGCTGGCCGCCGGGCTGGCCAGAAACACCGCCGCGTTGGCCATCTCCTGCGGCGTGCCCATGCGGCCGGTGGGGTTCATCGCCAGCGCCTGGGCATACAGGGCCGGGTTGCCGTGCTGGATCTTCTCCCACACACCGCCGGCAAAGTAGGTGTTGCCGGGTGACACGCTGTTGGCGCGGACTTTCTGCCCCGCCAGGTGGTAGGCCAGGCCCTGGGTGTAGTGCACGATGGCGGCCTTGAAGGCGCCATACGGCCCGGCAGCAAAGTCGATCTCGCGGCCCGACACGCTGCTGATGGTGACGATGGCCGCCGCCGCGCTCTTGTGCAGGTGTGGCAGCGCGGCATTGACCAGGCGCACCGTGCCCATCATGTCGGTGTCGAAGCCGGCCTTCCAGCCGGCCTCGTCATTGGGGATGGCCAGCGCGCTGACATTGGCCACCACGATGTCGAGCCCGCCCAGTGCAGTGGCAGCGCTGTCGACAAACGCGGCCAGCGCTGCACCGTCGGCCACATCCACCACCCGGCCGAAGGCGGTGATGCCCTTGGCCTGCAGTGCCGCCTCGGTGGCTGCCACCTCGCCCGCGTTGCGGGCGCAGAAGGCCACGTGCGCGCCTTCAGCGGCCAGCGTGTCGGCAATGGCGCGGCCGATGCCCTTGGTGCCGCCGGTGACCACAGCTTTGAGGCCTTTCAATCCGAGATCCATGTCGCGTCCTTTGGGGGTTGGGTTGGAACAGTCAATGCTCAGGGCCAGGGTGCCAGGTACTTCTTGTCGATGGCTGCGCCCACGGTGTATTTGGGATCGACAAAATTGCCCAGCCGCACCTGGCCGCACTGGCTGAGCAGCATGTAGGCGTCCCAGCGGTCGAAGCCGAACTCGGCCTCCATCCACAGCACCAGGTCCTTGTAGGCAATGCGGGTGGCGTCTTCCAGCGGCCGGGCGCTGCCGATGCACATCAGCCGGTGCTCGGTTTCCAGCCGCGGCCATTCAATCGCCCAGCCCTTGATCAGGTCGACCGTGATGGTGGTGGTGCTGGCGTATTCCACCGCCGTGCCACAGACCTCACCATCACCCTGGCAGGCGTGGGCGTCGCCGATGAAGAGCCGCGCACCGGTCGTGCGCACCGGCAAATAGGTGATGCTGCCCGGGCCCATGTCGGGCAGGTCCATGTTGCCGCCATGGCTGTCGGGCGTCAGGGTGTTGATCGAATCGATCTCGGGGCTGCAGCTCAGCGTGCCGATGTGCGGCCGGTAGGGCAGGGTGATGCGCTTGCTCCAGTACACGCCGTCTTCATCCACATCGACCTTGTGCACGATCTCGGGCAGGTCAGCGGCCAGCAGAGCGGTGAGGCTGGTGCCGCTCAAGGCGCCGAACTGCGGAATCATCGCGCAGGTGCCACGCGGGTTGTCGCCGCGCGGCGCCATGGTCTCGATGTGCACCGCCAGCACGTCGCCCTTCTCGGCGCCTTCGACCATGATCGGCCCGTTCTGCGGGTTGACGAAGGGCATGGTCAGCACCTTCGAAGGCAGGTCTTGGGCCGTCTTCACCCGGCCTTCAAAGGCGTCACGCGTGTCCACCACGATGCGGTCCCCCGGGCGCACCTGCAGCACCGGCTTGGAGTACGGCCCGATGGTGTAGTGGAACGTGCCTTGCAGCGCCTCGCTCAGGTGGTGCAGCGTGGGCGGGCGGCCCTGGGCCAAGCCACGCTGGCGCATGATCGATTGGGTGAGCCAGGTCATGTTGTTGTGTCCTGTGGTGGGCGTTGCAATGCGGCGCTCAGGGCCGGGCGAAGCCGCCATCGGCCCAGGCGGTGGCGCTGGCGCGGTTGAGCTTGAAGCCGGCGGCCACCTTCACTTCGGCCAGCAGGTTGCCGGCTTCGTCGTGCGCGCGCAGCAGCGCATGCGGCTCGTCGTCGTCGGGCACGATGTCCAATGCCACGGTGATGCGGCCGGCGCTGCAGGTGATGGCCAGTTCCTTGTGCAGCGTGGCCTGCAGGTGCTGCTCATGCCGGCGCACCACCTCGGCGGCGGTCTTCACCAGCGTGTTGAAGGCGTTGGTGTCCAGCGGCTTGGGGTTTTTCTTGTCGCGGCCCATGGTCCAGGGGCCGACCAGCGCCGGCTCGGGCTCGCCATGGCGGTACATCGCCACGGCCCAGCCGTCGTCGTCGTCGTTCTTGATCACCCGGGCGGTCCAGCCGTTGTCTTGCCACAGCCTGGGCTCGTGGATCGGGTCGAGGCTGGGGTCATGGGTGGGCACGTCATGCATGGGACAAGTCTAGCGACACCAGCCCAGCACAATGCGGCGTTACCCCGGAGCCCCCATGATCAGCGCCAACAACCTGCAACCGTTGCGCCAGTTTGTGCAAGCTGCCACCCGGGCCGTGGCGCTGCAGCAGTCCGAGGCTGAACTGCTGGCCGCGTTGCGACCGCTGCTGGCCACGCTGGTGGCGCAAGACGGCTGGCTGCCGGCCGAGTTGGCCCAGCCGCACCCGCAGCACTACTGCCAGTACTTGCTGCATGCCGACGCGCTGCAGCGCTTCTCGGTGGTCAGCTTTGTCTGGGGCCCGGGCCAGCAGACGCCGGTGCATGACCACACGGTGTGGGGCCTGATCGGCATGCTGCGGGGCGCCGAGGTGTCGCAGCCCTACGCCGTGGATGCGTGTGGTGCACTGCAGCCGCAAGGCCTGGCCAGCACGCTGCGCCCGGGTGATGTGGATGCGGTGTCGCCCACGTTGGGTGACGTGCACCAGGTGCGCAATGCATTGGCCGATGGCGTGTCGGTCAGCATCCACGTGTATGGCGCCAACATCGGCGCGGTGCAGCGCTGGGTGTATGCCGCTGACGGCACCCGCAAGCCATTCGTCTCGGGCTACAGCAATGCCTGGTTGCCCAACATGTGGGACATGTCGAAGGCCAGTCTGTGATGGCCGCCGATATGCCGCGGATCAGCAGTGCCGCCGTGCGCCAGCACCTGCTGGCCGGGCAAGAAATGGCGCTGCTCGACGTGCGTGAAGAAGACCCATTCGCCCAGGGCCACCCGCTGTGGGCGGTGCAGCTCGGCGCTGGACGCATACCGCTGGACGCACCCTGGCGCCTGCCCCGTCGCGGTGTGCTGGTGGTGGTGTATGACGACGGCGAAGGCCTGGCCGAACCTGCGGCACGCGTATTGCAAGCGCTGGGCTACAGCAACGTTCAACTGCTGCAAGACGGCCTGGCCGGCTGGCGCGCAGCTGGGTATCAGCTGTTCCGCGATGTCAATTCAGCCAGCAAGGCCTTTGGTGAGCTGGTCGAACATCAACGCCACACGCCCAGCCTGCCAGCGGCCGAGGTGAAGGCGTTGCTCGACAGCGGCGCCGACATGGTGGTGCTGGACGTTCGGCGCTTCGATGAATTCCAGACCATGAGCATCCCCGGCGGCACCAGTGTGCCCGGCGCCGAGCTGGCACTGCGTGTACGTGACCTGGCGCCCGACCCACGCACCCGCGTGGTGGTCAACTGCGCCGGCCGCACGCGCAGCATCATCGGCGCGCAAAGCCTGGTGAATGCCGGCATCCCCAACCCGGTGGCGGCGCTGCGCAACGGCACCATCGGCTGGACGCTGGCCGGGCTGGCGCTGGACCATGGCCAGAGCCGGCGCTTCGGCACCGTGAGCCCCGCCAACCACGCCGCTGCGCGCCAGGCCGCCCAGGCCCTGGCCGACCGCAGCGGCGCGCTGCGGCTGGGCACGGCCCAACTCGCCGCCTGGGCGGCCGACACCAGCCGCACGTTGTACCGCTGGGATGTGCGCACACCCGAGGAATACGACAGCGGCCATTTGCCCGGCTTCGGCAGCGCGCCCGGCGGCCAGCTGGTGCAGGAAACCGACGTGTTTGCCGCCGTGCGTGGCGCGCGTTTCGTGCTGGCCGACGGCGGCCCGGCCAGCGACGGCGTGCGCGCGGCGATGACAGCACACTGGCTGGCGCAGATGGGCTGGCAGGTGGGCTGGCTGGCCGACAACACGCCGGATCAACACACCGAAACCGGCCCCTGGCAAGCACCCCATGCGCCGCTGCCCGACGTGCCGGCGCTGGCGCCGGCCGACCTGGCAACACTGCTGGACGCCGGCCGCAGCTTGCTGCTGGACGTGGGCACCAGCGCGGCCCATGTGCGTGGCCATGTGCCGGGCGCGCACTGGCTGCTGCGCACCGACCTGGCCCGCATCTGGGCCGAGCTGCCGCCAGTCGACCAACTGGTGTTCACCTGCGGCGACGGCCGCTTGTCGCGCCTGGCGGCGGCCGACTTCGCCCGCCTGTCAGGCCGGCCTGGCGCGGTGCTGCAAGGTGGCACTGCCGCCTGGGTGGCCGCCGGCCTGCCGCTGCAACGCGGCGAGGCCAATTTGCTGAGCCTGCGCATCGACCGCTACCGTCGCCCGTATGAAGGCACCGACGCACCGCACGCGGCCATGCAGGCTTATCTGGATTGGGAGGCCGGCCTGGTGGACCAATTGGCGCGTGACGGCACGCACAACTTCCGGGTGCTGCCGGCAGCGTGATGGCCCGCAGCGGCCGGCCGCTGACGAATACAGCAGCCGGCCGGCGCGCTGCACATGCCTGCGGCTGTCAGGCCAGCGCCCAGCGCCCGGCGACCATCACCGCGCCATCGGCAGCGGCGCGCAGCAGCAGGCCTTCAGCCACGCTGCTGCCCTGGCCGGCCAGGTCTGACAGCACAAAGTTGTGGGTCACCCACACCTCAAAGCGGCCAGGCTGCCGGCTGGTCGCCTGCACGCCGCTGCGCAGCGCCTGCAGGCCGGCGGCATTGGTGCCCTCGGTGCCGCCGCGTGGTGAGCCCAGCGCGGCCCAGGTGTCGTGCTTGCCGAAGGCCAGCTGGGCCGTGTCGACACAGCGGCACCAGGGGCTGGAGCGCACCCGCGCCGGCTGCAGGCCCTGGGCCTGGAACCAGGCACCGATCTGGCGCGCCTGGCTGCGGCCTTCATCGTTGAGGTTGCGCTGGCTGCTGCAGTCGCCCAGCTTGAAGCCGGGTGGGTCGAAGGTGCCCGGCGCCAGCGCATGGCGCAGGGCCAGCACCAGGCCGCCTTCTTTGAGCAGCGCCAGGGACGATGGCTGGGCCCGCAGGCCCAGTGGGCCCATGCACAGGGAGGCAGTGAGAAGGTGGCGGCGCTGCAGCATGCATTCAATGTACGGCCCGCCCCTGGCCCTGCCAGAACCGGGCTTAAATGGCCTTTTTGTCGCGCTTGCCCAGGCTGGTGACCACCAAGGTTTCGACGCCCAGCGGCCGAGCGCCAGCCGCGCGGTGCCGGCGTGTGTGCGCCAGCGCCAGCAATGCGCCCAGCGTCAACAGCAGGCCGGCGGGCTCGGCCACCACCGACACCGACGGCGCAGCGAACGCATTGAAGTTGTTGACAAAGAAGCTGGTCTGGCCCGAGGCCAAGTCGGACAACCAGCCGCCCGACATGCCGATGCCTGTGAACGCAAACGTGCCGGCATCACCACCAGGCCCGACAAAGAGCGTGCCAACGTGGGTTGTGTCTGGCAACGACAGCAATTCGCTGCGGCTCAACAGGATGTCGTTCATGGCGCCGATGATGGAGACATCGTAGTTGCCACTCGCCTGTCTGGAAAACAGCAGGTCGAGATGGCTGCCCACCACCCGGCCTGGCGGCAGCCCTGCATCGGGTGGCACCGGATCGAGTGGCGGCAGCGGCGGCGTGATCACGAAGGGCCGCCGTTGGCCATCGGCAGGCGGTGCGGGCATCACGCCGACGAACTCGGCGCCGAACATCCAGCTGCGGTTGTTGATCGAAAACGCACCGTAGACGGTGCCAGTGCCTGGCAAGCCGGCGGGATCGACGATCTTGAACGTGCGCCGCAGGCCACCTTCGTTGCCGAGCGGGTCGACGATGATCTGCGACCCCACGGTGATGCCCAGAATGTTCCTGTGCGCGGTCGGGAAGACGATGCGCGTCCCCGTCAGCGCGCCGATCTCGTTGTAAAACTCCACCCGCAGACTGCCCGGAATGGCAGCAGGCAGATATGGAATGGTCACCACACTGCGCTCCAGGGTGGCGCCGGAGGGTGAGAACGTATTGCTGATCACGCTCTGCGCAGCAGCTTTGCCAGCGGCGCCGGCAAGACAGGCACAAACGAGCAGGATGGCCAATGGTCTGGTGCTGAACATCGCGGTCTCCTTCATGGCGCCGCATGGCGGCAGTGCAAGCAACACGACACCGGCGCGTGGTCAAACGCGCCACGCACCTGAATCCAGCCCGAATTGCAGGCCCCAGGCGCAGGCCCCTGGGGCTGTCGCTGAACCCAGGTGCTAGGTGAGACAAGTCCCATCTGCATAGCCCATGCCGCCAGCCAGGCGCATGGCGGCTGGTGACATTTCGGCTGTCGTTGCGCCTGGTGGCTGTTGCCTGCGGCTGAAAGGCACCCAGGCACGCTGGCGGTGAAGACCTGACACGGGGCAGGCGCGGCACGCGGCGACAAGGCTTCTGGCGTTACCGGATTGGCGCTGAGCCATCGCCGCCGCCGGGGTCGCCATGGCGGCCTGCCGATGTCAGGTAGACCGACAGACGGCGGCAGCCGCTGGGAGCCGATGGAATTGGCCGGGCCTGCCGATGCACCCCAGCCAAGGCGATCAATGCACCGCCCGCGCCTGGCCCTGCCAGAAGCGCGCCCGGATGGCCTTCTTGTCGAGCTTGCCCAAGCCGGTGACCGGCAGCGTGTCGACAAAGTCGATGGCCTTGGGTGCATGCACCGCGCCCTTGCGCTCGCGCACCAGGGCGATCAGCTCGCCGGCAGCCACGCTGGCGCCCGGGCGCAGTACCACCAGGGCATGCACCGCCTCGCCCCACTTGGCATCGGGCACGCCCACCACCGCCGCAGCGGCCACGGCGGGGTGCTGGGTCAGTGCGTCTTCCACCTCGCGTGGGTAGACGTTGAAGCCGCCGCTGATGATCATGTCCTTGCTGCGGTCAACGATGTAGAGGTAGCCGGCAGCGTCGCGCCGCGCCATGTCACCGGTGTACAGCCAGCCGTGGCGCAGGGCCTTGGCAGTTTCGTCGGGCTTGTTCCAGTAGCCCAACATCACCAGCGGGCCGCGCACGCAGATCTCACCCACTTGGCCGTCTGCCACCTCGTTGCCATCGTCATCGAGCAGCCGCACCTGGGTGCCCACGCAGGGTGTGCCGCAAGACGCCAGGCGCTCGGGGTGGTTGACGGGATCATGCTCATGCTGGTGCAGCACAGTCACGGTGTTGGGCGCTTCGCTCTGGGCATACAGCTGCATGAAGACCTTGCCGAACACGCCGATGCCTTCGGTCAGCCGGGCCGGTGACATCGGCGAGGCGCCGTAGATGATCAGTTGCAGGCTCGACAGATCGGCACCCTGGCGCGCCGGGCTGTCCAGCAGCACGTAAACCATGGTCGGCACCAGGAAGGTGGCGGTGATGCGGTGCTGCTCAACCAGGCGGATGAACTTCTCGGCCGTGAAACCCTGGGTCATGGCGTAGGTGCCGCTTTTCAGCAGCACCGGCATGATCATCGCGCCCGAGGCATGGGTGATGGGCGTCAGCGCCAGAAAGCGGATGTCGTGCGGCCAGTCCCAATCGGCCATCTCGGTCAGGATCATCGTCACATGCACGCGGTGGGTGTGGGCCACACCCTTGGGCTGGCCGGTGGTGCCGCCGGTGTAGACCAGCACGCACACATCGTCGGGCTCGGCCTGGGGCTGCAGGCGCTGGGGCTCAAAGGCATCGGCGGCCTGGAGCAGGTCGTCACCCAGGCCGGCGCTGCTGCCAAAGCCCAGCAGCCGCTGCACGCCCGGCACACGTTGCTGCAGCACGCGGCAACGCTCAGTGAAGCTGCGCGGGTCGAAGAACAGCGTGGTGACACCCGAATCGGCCAGGATGTAGGCGTGGTCGTCTTCCGACGAGGTGGGGTTCATCCAGGTCAGGCGCAGGCCCATCAGGTAGGCGGCAGCGGTGATCACGAAAGCCTCGGGCCGGTTGGCCGACAGCGTGGCCACCGCGTCGCCACGCCGCAGGCCGCGCTGCTGCAGCGCCTGCACCACCTGGCTGATCTTGGTGCCCAGCTGGCTGTAGGTCCACCGCAGGTCATCGCTGATGAAGGCGGTGCGCCCGCCACCGCGGGCAATGGCGCTCGCCACCAGGTCACCGACGGTGCAGCCCTGGTACAGCGGATTCGGCCGCTGTGCCTGGTTGGGCATCATGCAGCGCGGGTGTCGGTGGCAAACACCTTCTGCGCCACGCGCCAGGTGCCGTCGGTCTTTAGCAGGTTCAGGTAGTCGGTGAAGTAGCGCGGCGGAATCTGGCACTTCACTTTCACCAGCGCGGTGTCGGGGCCGGATTGGTCGATCAGCAGGATCGCGTCGTCACGCGCCAGGCCTTTGGATTGGGGTGATGGCCGCTCGCGCACCGCCTTCAGCCAGTCGGCCAGCGGCCACACCGTGACAGCGCCGCCGTGCGCGTAGGTCAGCG
>JANNMP010000425.1:0-4210 GCA_031398015.1 Burkholderiaceae bacterium | reverse complement strand
GGCGTTGCGAGCCGGACAGTCTCGAGTTTTCGTGCAGCCACGGCCGTACTCCTCAAGGATTGGTGCGTGAAGGCTCCGGCGACTTTGCAGCTTCGGCGGCAGCCAGTGCACGCGCTTCGCTTTCTGCGATGAATCGCGCGGCCAAGACCATCGCACCCATGGCAAAGTCTTTGCCGTGGGCGGCGATCATCGCGTCGGACAGGGTTGCCAGCTGCGCGAAGAAGTGGTCTTTGCTGGTCGTGTCTTGGGTCATTGCATCGTCTCCTTGACGGCCGCGGGTTGGCGCGAACGGAACAACGCTGGTGGCAGCAGCAGCCAGCCGATGGCGCCGTCCTGGGTGCCGAAGGCAAGGCGGCTGCCGTCGCCCGACCAGGCCAGCGCGTTGACCGCACCACCGCCCGAGCCTTTGATGAACAGTGCCTCGCTGTTGCCGGGCTGGCACAGGACAACAGCGCCGTTTTGATAGCCGGCGGCGATCAGCGATTGCTGCGGGTGGCAGACAACGCAGCTGACCGGTGTCTTGCTGGCCATCGCACATTCGGTCGGCTGGTTGCTGCCGCCCGGTGGATCAAAGCGCCAGCACACCGGCCGCGTGCTGCCACTGGTGGCGAGATAACGTCCGTCGTGCGCGAACGAAAGCGACAGCGGCTGTCCCGGGTAGCCGCCCATCTCAATGTCGCCGCCGTCGGCAATGCGCCAGCCATGCAAGCCGTTCTCCTGCATGCCGGTGACGATGTAGCGGCCGTCGGGGCTCCAGGCGAGCGCACGGTGGTAGCCGTTCCAGGCCAGGCTGTGCGCTGCACCCTGGTCTGGCCACAGCGTGACACCGCCGCTGTGCGCCATGGCCAACGACAGTCCGTCGGGGCTGAATGACAGCGCTGTGCCTGGCACGGGCAGTTCGATGGTGTCGCTGCGGTCGCCGGCCCAGCGTTGCACCCGCCGCCCCCAGGTGTGCGCACGCACACCAAAGCTGCTGCAGGCCACCGCCGTGATCCAGGCGCCGTGCTCATGCGCCAGCACTGCCGGGTCGCCGGTACGCGGCACCAGCACCACCCGGCCGTCGTCGCCGCCGGTCAGGAAACCGCCGCGTGCATCGGCCGCGATGCTCAGGCAACTGCCGGTGTGGCAGGTGGCCCGCAACGGCCGCGAGGCCGGCGCTTCTGCGGCCACCAGGTTGACACCACCACCGGGTTTGGGTTCGACGCGTGGGCCGCGCTGCCATGTCGTGTCGCACACCGCCAGATGACCGTCGCCCAGCGCGAAGCCGACCGCAGTGCCATCCACATCCCAAGCGACGCCGACGACCGGCGCGCCAAGCTCCCATGACGCGCCCAGCGCGTTCAGCAGCGGTGGCGCACTCATGCCGTCACCTCGGACTTGTCACTCAGGCAGTGGCTGAGTTCGCCATTGATCTCGTCGGCATCCAGGCCACGGCCGATGAACACCAGCCGCGTGCTGCGTGGTTCACCCGCCAACCAGGCCCGGTCCAGGCCACTGTCCACCGTCATGTGCACCGCCTGAAAAACGAAGCGGCGGTCCTCGCCGTCGAATTCGATGATGCCCTTGGCACGCAACAGATCAGCGCCGCGTTCGGCCACCAGGCGCTGCAGCCAGGCCATGAAGCGGCTGCGGTCAAAAGGCCGCGTGAAGCCCAGCGCCACGCTGGCCAGACCCGGGCTGTGGCGCCCTGCGCCGAAGTTCTGGTAGACGTGCGAGCGCGCTCCGGTTGGCGCAGCGCCCAGCCGGGGTGCGGGCACTTGCAAGCGCTTGATGTCGAATGCGCCGCGGTTGAGCAATGACGCCAGCGGGATGTCGCCGTGCACCGCGCGCTGCAGTTCTGCCGTCGGGTTGAGTTGCAGCACAGCACGCTCGGCGAAGGACAAGGTCTGTGCGTCGGCGAGATCGGCCTTGTTGAGCAGCACCAAGTCGGCCTGCGCGACTTGCGCGCCGGCTTCGGGTGCCTCGTGCAACTGCGCAGCCAGGTGGCGCGCATCGGCAATGCAGATCACGCTGTCCAGCCGCGTGTGCTGGCGCAGCAGGTCGTCGAACGAGAAGGTCTGCACGACCGGTGCCGGGTCGGCCAGGCCACTGGTCTCGATCAGGATGCCGTCAAAGCCACCGGGCCGGCGCACCAGATTGCTGGCGACGCGGATCAGATCGCCGCGCAGCTTGCAGCAGACACAGCCGTTGTTCAGCTCGTAGACCTCTTCGTCGGCGCCCACGACCAGCGCGCCGTCGATGCCGAGCTCGCCGTACTCGTTGACGATCACTGCATAGCGCCGCCCATCGGCGTCACGCAGCAGGCGGTTGAGCAAGGTGGTCTTGCCGGCGCCAAGAAAGCCGGTCAGCACCGTGACAGGGATGGGCGCCATGAAGGACCTTTGTGCTGTGCCTTGCCGGGCGGTTCAGGGGATCAACACCGCACGGCCCTTGATCTTGCCGTGGTGCAGGTCGAGCAAGGCCTGGTTCGCATCCTTGAGCTTGTATTCCTTCGTCGCCAGATGCACCAGGCCGCGGTCGGCCAGGGCCATCAACTCCACCAGCTCGGGGTAGGTGCCGACAAGGTTGCCGACGATGGTTTTTTCACTGGTCACCATGTCGAGCGTGGGCAACTCGATCTTGCCGCCATAGCCGACGATGTAGTAGCTGCCGGCGTTGCGCGTCATCGCCAGGCCAGTGGCCACCGCAGCGCCTTCGCCAACGAAGTCGATCACCGCTTCGGCGCCCTTGCCTTTGGTCAGCTCCAGCACACGGTCCAATTCATGGCCATCGGCTTTCACCAGATGGTGGGCGCCGCATTCCTTGGCCAACTGCAGCGCCATGTCACCACGGTCGACAACGATGATCTCGGCTGCGCACAACGCAGCGAGCACCTGGATCCCGATGTGACCGAGCCCGCCCGCGCCGATCACCACCGCGTACTCGCCGGGCAGCAGGTGGCGTGAGGCTTTCTTCGCCGCGCGGTAGGCGGTGAGCCCGGCGTCGGTGTACGGCGCCACGTCTTTGGGCGCCAGCGACGTGGGCAGCTTGATCAGCGAGCGCTGGCCGGTGCGCAGGTACTCGGCATAGCCGCCGTCGGCGTTGATGCCGGGGAAGCGGCTTTCTTCGGCATGCATGTCGTCGCCACGCCGGCATGCCAGGCAGTGGCCACTGGTCACCAGTGGGTGGCAGATCACTGCGTCACCGACCTTCACACCGGTCACACCCGACCCCACCGCTTCGATCCAGCCGGCGTTCTCATGGCCCATGATGTAAGGCAACTCGATTTGCACCTTGCTGCGCCAGATGCCTTCGACCACGTGCAGGTCGGTGCGGCACACACCCGCGCCACCGATGCGCACGATGACATCGGTCGGGCTCTCGATTTTGGGATCAGGCACGTCTTCGTAGTCCACAAAGCTGCCGCTGCTGAGCGTCTCGTCATACCGGTGCAGCACTGCAGCTTTCATGGGTTTTCTCCTGGGACGTTGAACAGGTCTGGCCGGCCAGCGCAAATGGGCGCAGCCTTCGGCCAGTCATTTCTTCGCAAGCACTGTGCCGCTGGGTCGGGCCATGTGCACACCTGTCTCAAGCCGTTGATTTCACTGGCGGAGTTGGCAGTTGAGGCGGTTTACCCGGGGCCCGTTGCGGACCCAGGGTGTCGCGGGATCGGACGCTGGCAACGCGCCCACCGCTGCAAGCGGCGTCGTGATCCGTGACAGCGTATTCCCTGAGTGGCCGCATCGCGACAGCGCGCAGCAGCGGCATGTCGCGCCCAAACCCGGCCAGGCCGTTGACGCAGCTCAGCCCCGCAAATGACAAGCCACCTGGTGCCCATCCCCCGCCGTCTTCAACACCGGTGACTGCACGTCGCACAGCCCCTTCTGCGCAATCGGGCAGCGGGTGTGGAAGTGGCAGCCGGTGGGCGGGTTGATCGGGTTGGGCACATCGCCCTGCAGCCGGATGCGCACGCGCTTGATGCTCGGGTCAGGGATCGGCACCGCCGACAGCAGGGCCTCGGTGTAGGGGTGGAGCGGGCGGGTGTACAGGTCTTTGGACGACGCGATCTCGACGATGCGGCCCAGGTACATCACCGCCACCCGGTCGCTGATGTGCTCGACCACGCTCAGGTCATGGGCGATGAACAGGTAGGTCAGGTTGAACTGCTGCTGCAGGTCCTCGAGCAAGTTGATCACCTGCGCCTGGATCGACACGTCCAGCGCCGACACCG
>JANNMP010000395.1:0-3105 GCA_031398015.1 Burkholderiaceae bacterium | reverse complement strand
AGCCGCATCCTGGTGCAGCGCCCGGTGTTCGATGCGGTGCAACGCCGCATGGCCGAGCGCTACCGCGCGCTGCGTGTGGGCCCGGCGCTGGACGACCCCGATGTCGGCCCGCTGATCTCGGCGCGCCAGCGTGATGTGGTGCTGGGCTACCTGGCCATCGCACGCGACAGCGGCCTGCCGGTGGTGGCCCAGGCCCAGCTTGGGGCCAGCCTGCCGGCCGGCGGCTGCTGGGTGGCACCCACGCTCCTGGGGCCGGCCACGCCCGGCCACCGGCTGGCGCAGGAAGAGATCTTCGGCCCGGTGCAGGTGCTGCTGCCTTTTGACGACGAGGCCGATGCGCTGGCGATCGCCAATGGCACAGCCTACGGCCTGGTGGCAGGGGTGTGGACGCGCGACGGCAGCCGCGCGCTGCGGCTGGCGCGTGGCCTGCGCTGCGGCCAGGTGTTCATCAACAACTACGGTGCCGGTGGTGGCGTCGAGCTGCCGTTCGGCGGTGTCAAGCACTCGGGCCACGGGCGTGAAAAAGGCTTCGAAGCGATGTACGGGTTCTCGGCGCTGAAGACGGTGGCGATCCAGCACGGTTGACAATCCAGAGGTTGGTGTCATACAGTGTCTGACATCTCTTGGACCGGAGCTGCCATGCGCATCAATGCCCGCCTCGACGACGACGCTCAGCAACAGATCGACTACCTCACCCAGACCACCGGGCAAAGCGTCAGCCACGTGGTGCGCCAGGCCGTGGCCATGTATTACGTGCAGACCAAGGCGCGCCAGGGTGGCCCGCGCCGGCTGCTGGCGATGATTGGCGCGGGCGACAGCGGCCACACCGACACCGCCAGCAACTACAAGCAGTTGCTCACCGAGTCGCTGACCAAGAAACACGGGCTCGGCCGCTGACGCGGGCCGACCGGTGATCGCCGCCGACAGCGGGTTTCTCTATGCGCTGGTCGACCGGCGCGATGCCTGGCACCAGCGGGCCGCGGCGTTGTCGCACACCGCAACGCAAGGCTGGGTGACCACCTGGCCGGTGCTGACCGAGGTGTGCCACCTCTACCAACGCCGCCTGACGGCCCGGCAGGCGATCGATCTGTTGGCTGACGTGGCCGACGGCGACCTGGCGGTCTGGGACATCCCCCCAACGGCACACGCCCGCCTGCCGCTGCTGCTGCGCCAGTACGCCAACCTGCCGATGGACCTGGCCGATGCATCACTGGTGCTGCTGGCCGAGCACCTGGGCCATGGCCGCATCCTGTCCACCGACACGCGTGACTTCGGCGCCTACCGCTGGAAGCAGACGCACCCGTTCGACAACCTGCTGGCGCGCGCGCCGGGCGAAGGAGACATGCCATGACCGCAAGGCTCCACAACAAGGTGGCCATCGTCACCGGCGCTGCCTCGGGCTTCGGCGCCGGCATCGCGCTGAAGTTCGTCGCCGAAGGCGCACAGGTGCTGATCGCCGACCGCGATTTTGAGCGCGCCATGGACGTGGCCGCCAGCCTTGGGCCAGCCGCGCGCGCGCTGCGGGTGGACGTGGCCAGTGCCAGCGATGTGCGGGCCATGATGGAAGCCGCCGAGCTGCACTTCGGCCGCATCGACATCCTGATCAACAACGCCGGTGTCACCCACCTGCCGCAGCCGCTGGAAGATGTCAGCGAAGACGAGTTCGACCGCGTCTACCAGGTCAACATGAAAGCCATCTACCTGGCGATGCGCGAAGTGGTGCCACGGCTGAAGGCCAACGCACCTGGCCACCGCGGCGTGCGCGGTGTGGTGCTCAACATGGCCAGCACGGCCGGTGTCAGCCCGCGGCCGCGCCTGGGTTGGTACAACGCCAGCAAGGGCTGGGTGATCACCGCCACACGGGCCAACGCGGTGGAACTGGCGCCGTTCGGCATCCGCGTGGTGGCGCTGAACCCGGTGGCCGGTGAAACCCCGCTGCTCAAGAGCTTCTTGGGCGAAGACACGCCAGAGATGCGGGCAAAGTTCCTGGCCACCATCCCGATCGGCCGCTTCAGCCAGCCCGACGACCTGGCCAACGCCGCCTGCTACCTGTGCAGTGACGAGGCCAGCATGGTCACCGGCGTGTGCATGGAAGTGGACGGCGGGCGCTGCATCTGAGTGCGGCGGTACCGGACGTATCGGCCCGTGCCGGACCGGTCTGTCTCGTGCTGTGGCGTCAGCCCTTGGCGTGCAGCGTCGGCCCGCCAGCGTCGGCCTGGGGCATGGCGCTGGGGTGCTTGCGCAGGCGCACGCTCAGGCTGTCGACCACCATCGTCCAGTCGCTGTCTTCGGCCAGCTTCTGCTGGATCAGGGCCGCTTGCGACGGCGTCCAGAACGGCGCGTCTTTCAAACGCAGGCTTTCGTCGAGTGGACAGTGCTGCAGCACGAAGGCATCGATCTCAGCCGGCGAATTCGGCAGGCCCAGCTGCGCAAACAGGTCTTCCAGCGTGGGTTGGGTGGTCTGCATGGCAAGGCTCCGGTGTGGCGGGTGGCAACAGTGTGGGGCTTCTGCGGTTCAGCGTGGCGCGCTGGCGGGGGTGGTGATCTGCTTGACCACGGCGCCTTCGGCCACTGAGCCGCTGCGCGTGCCTTCACCCAGGGCCAGGCGCTCGCATTCGGGGCGGTCAGCCGCCGGCACACGGGCACAGCGCAGCAGTGCATTGGCCCGCAGCTGCGCTGGTGATTCGCCGTTGTCCAGCGTTTGGCGGCGGGCCTCGGCGCGGGCCGCGCCGGCCTCTTTCAGGCAAGCGCTGCGGTCGGCGGCCTGGCGGTTGTCCAGGCACGCCGCGCGGTCCTGGCGGTAGACCGTGTCAATGTCACGCACGCTGGCTGCCTGTGCCGGTGCCGATGCGGCAGCGGCCAGCAGCAGTGCGGCAAGCACCGACGGCACGCGCGTCAGCAGGCTTGGGCGGCGGCGCGCCGTGTGGGCTGGATTGGACATGGGCTGGTGCATCAAAGGCTCCTTGCAACGGCCAGCGGCAGGCTGCCGCAGCCAAACCCCATGCTGCGGCGGCCACCGGCCGGCCAACGGCGGCCGACGTTGGCTGCATCCGTAGGGCCGCCCGCCAAGCCGGGGGCGCCCTGCCCGCCGGGGCCGGGCCGGCC
>JANNMP010000368.1:0-11236 GCA_031398015.1 Burkholderiaceae bacterium | reverse complement strand
GGTTCACGCCCTTCAGCGACACCGACAGCCGCCGCCGCAGCTCGGCAATCTCAGACGGCTGGCCGTGGTAGCCAACCACCATGGCCAGGCAGGCCAGGCCACATTCGGCCGCCTCGGTCTGCATGACCATCGGCAGGCGTGCGCCCCAGCCGAAGGCCAGCCGGTCCATCGGGTTCATGGCGGCACCCAGGCGGCATGGGCAGCGGGGCGCGGGCTCATCCGCTCAGCCGCCCGGTCACCGTGTACAGCGGGTCGAGCACCCATTCATACAACCGGCGCCGCTCCAGCGTCACGTCAGCTTCCAGCGTCATGCCGGGCTGCAACGGCAAGGCCGCGCCGTAGGCCGTCACCGACTGGCTGTCTAAGTTGACGGTGATGCGGTAGACCGGCTCGGCCGCCGCGCCCGCAGCCAGCCCGCCCAGGCTGCCCATGCCCGCCAGCTGGGCCGGCAGTTCACCGGGGCCCAGGGCGGCGCGCGAGACGCTGGCCACCACCCCGGCGTGGTGGCCGAAGCGCTGGTAGGGATAGGCCTCGTAGCGCAGCAGCACACGCTGGCCGGGGCGCACAAAACCCATGGTGCGGCTGGGCCCGTACAGATGGGCTTCGAGCTGCATGCCGGGCTGCACGATCGACAGCAGCGGTGTGCCGGTGTCGGCCTTGGCCCCGGGCACGGCATGGATGGCGGTGACGGTGCCGGCCTGCGGCGCTGCCACCACGATCTCGCGCCTGGCTTCGGATTCAGCGCGCTCTTGCTCGAGCTGGGCGATGCTGCGCACCAGGGCCGAGGCTTCCTTGCCGGCCTTCAGCGGCAGGTCGGCCAGCTCGGCTTCGATCGTCTGGCGCTCGCGGATGGCCGCCAGCCGGTTGCGCTCGGCAGCGCCCAGCCGGGCGCGCTGGTCCAGCAGGTCGGCCTGCACCTGCTGCAGCCGCATTTCGGAGATGAAACCCTGCGCCAATTGCTCACGGTACACAGCCTCGGCGCGGCTGGCAATCGCCACCCGCTGCTGCAGCAGCTCGACATCGCGGTCAAGCTGCAATTGCTCCTGGCGCAGCGCGGCCGTGCGGTTCGACAGTGCACGCCCCTGCTGTGCCAGCAGCCGCGATTGCTGCTCGCGCTCATCGGCCAGGCTGGCGCGCCGCTCGCCCAGGCGCTGGCTGATGCGGGCCTGGGTGGCGCCCAGCGTGCTGCTCTGCAATTCGTCAGACAGTGTCAGCAGCGCATCGCCTTTCTGGATGCGTGCGCCTTCCTTGACGTTGAGGCTGCCGACGATGCCCGGCCGCGGCGCATGCACCCGCACCACGCCGCCCTGCGGCAGCAGCCAGCCACTGATGCGCGCGCTGCGCGTGAACTCTGCAAACACCAGCAGCGACATGATGGCGGCAACCGCCAGCAGGCCAAAGGCGGTGAACCAGCGGAACGACGCCCGCGGCGCCAGCAGCACCGTGCCCAGCCACTGGGTCTGGCGCTCGGCCAGCACCTCGCTGCGAAACAGGCGCAGCGCCGGGGCCTGGCGCGGTGCCGCCGGCTCGGCCTGCACCGACGGCAACCAGCCAGCCGCGTCCTCGTAGGTGGACTCCGGGTTGTCGTTTGGGGCTTGCCGTTTGGCCATGGGTCTTTTCACAAACTCGGTTCACAGGCTCAGTTCAGAAACTCAGTTCACATGCTCAGTCGGTGACGATGTGGTCCTTGACCTCGAAGCTGACCTCGATCTGCCGCGTGCGGGCCCGGATCGGCAGCATCGTGATCAACTTCGGGTTGAAGAAGTCGCGCAACAGCGGTGGCCGGGCTGATTCGAAGTAAAACTCGGCGTCATTGGCAACCCGGCTTTTCACACTGATCTGCAGTTCGTCCACGCAGGTGGCGCTCTGGATGATGCACGGCGCATGCGTGATGCCCAGCGCGCGCAGCGCAACGGCACGGTGGTAGCCGTTGCACAGCATCAGGCGCTGGCCCACACGCACCGCATTGAGAAAGTTCGAGCCAAAGCCCACCACCAGGCCGACGATGCCTGCCACAGCGCCCAGGCTGGCGTGGCCGCTGACCTGCTCGGCGCGCAACAACAGCGGCTCATGGAAGCGCAAATCGGTGGAGCCGCTGCGAAACACCCAGCGCCGCGCGCCAACCTTCTGCACCTGCACCGCAGCCTCGGGCTCGTGCAACGGCATGCAGATGCGAAACAGCGCGGTCGGGTCGGGCGCGCTGCCGATGGCCGCCATGCGGCGCTCGACAAAATTGCGCGTCACATGGCGCTGGTCGACGACCAGGCTGTCCAGCTCCACCATGCCGAACTCGGTGGGCAGGGTGTTGAACGATTGGCGGTAGTGCGGGTGGGCAGCCACCTCGGCGGCCAGCGGGGCCAGGCCCGCATCGAGCGCGCGGTGGCTGCCGTGGTTGGCGATGCCGGCCTCGGTGGCCTCCAGCGCGATGTAGTGGTCGTTGGCCACCCGCCATGCCTTGGCCAGCGCGGCGCGGTCAAGCTGTGGGCTGGGCTGGCCCGACGATTCAAAGAATTCAAGCAACCGGCTCAGCGGCGGCAGGCCCAGCAGCCACAACTCTTCAAGGCCTTGGCCGGGTGGCCAAGCTGGCGCCGGCGGCGCCGGGCGTTGCTGGCGTTCGGGCCTGGTGTGGTCGGCAATGGCGTTGTCGGCGATGGCGGGGTCGGCAATGGCGGGGTGGGCAATGGCGGGGTCGGCGATGGCGTCAACAGTGTGCATCTGCATGCATCAGATCCTGGTCCGGTGGGCGGGCTTGCAGCTGGCGCTGTGGGGCATCGGGCCGTCGCCTGCGGCCCCACAGGCACAACTGCGCTGGGTCAGCTCTTGCTGCCGCCCCGGCTCTTGCTGCCGCTGCCGCTCTTGCTGCCGCGGCTCTTGCTGCCGCTGCCGCTCTTGCTGCCGCCGCTCTTGCTGCCACCGCCGCCCTTGCTGCCGCCGCCGCCCTTGCTGCCACAGCCGCAGCAGTGGCCGCCGCCGTAGACCAGGCTCAGTTCTTCGGTATTGAGCTTTCTCATGGAACACCTTCTTGTTGATGTGCACGGCAACTGAGAGAGCCGGTGCAAGGCCTGAACCCCGTGCCGACGCCGCAGACACTGTGCCGTGTGAAGTGACTGAGACAACTAGTTTTTAGCAGTTATGCAATTTGTCGTCTATTGGTGCTGCCAACCCAAACCGGCCGGCAAGCGGCCGAAAGCGCTGATCAGGCCGTGCCGGCTGTCGTGTTTGTCACGGAAGCTGTTGCCGACGTTGCAGGCCTGCGCTCGGCCCGCCAAGCGGCCAGGCCCAGCGTCATGCCCAGCAGTGCCGCGCCGCCGGTCACCCAGGCGGCGGATGCCCACTGCCCGCTGGCGGCCACCACCGCCGCCGGGATCACGCCGCCGGGATCACGCCGCCGATGAAGCTCATCAGCACACACAGCGCGCAGCGCACGCTGTCGGGCAGGCCAGCGCTGGAAAAGCCCAGGCCGCACAGGCCAGTGAGCAGCCGGGCCACGGCAACCAGGCCACCACGCGACAGCCCACGCTGCACCAGCACGCCGCCCACCAGGTTGCCCGGCACGCAGGCCAGCAACATGGCGCAGGTGAATCAGGCCACCGGGCCGGCGCCCAGCCCGCCCAGCACCATGCGCAACGCGCCCACGCGGGGGGCCACCAGGCCGAAGCCCAGCGCGGCCACCACCGCCAGCGTGGTGAGCATCGCCGACACCCAGCCGGCCTGCACCAGGCTCAAGCCCAGTTCATGGCGCAGCGTGGGCAGGGCCAGCGGCACCTTGCCGACGTTCATGTCCACCGCCACACCAGCCAGCACACCAGCCAGCACAGCGGCCAGCACCGCAGGCCAATGCGTGGCCCGGCCCGGGCTGGGCGTTTCAGCCGCTGCGGTCAAGCCAGCAGCCCACGCTCCATCGCCAGCGCCGGCAAGTCAACCGCTGGCAACGGCGCCCAGCCCTTGGCGCGGTGCTCGGCCACCACATTGGTGTAGATGCCGCCGCGCACGTACCACCTGGCGGTGATGCGGACAAAGCGCGGTTTGGTGGCAGCGACGATGTCGTCGAGGATGGTGTTGGTCACCTTCTCATGGAACGCGCCTTCGTCGCGGTAGCTCCAGAAGTACATCTTCAGGCTCTTCAACTCCACACACAGTTTGTCAGCCACCATGTCGATGCTGAAGTGGGCAAAGTCGGGCTGGCCGGTCAGCGGGCACAGGCAGGTGAACTCAGGTGCCTGGAACTGGATCAGGTAGTCGCGCTGCGGCGCCGGGTTGGCAAACACATGCAATTGCTTGCTCGGCGCGCTGGGCGGGTTGGGCGGCATCTGCCGTTGTGGCGCTGTGGCCGTTTGGCCCGTGACGGATGCGGCGGTCTTGGCGGCTTTTCTGGCCATGGTCAGCGGGCTGTTTGTCAGGGGGCACGATGCTATCATCCGGCCTCTTTTGCGGCGCTTGGTTGCCGCAAATACTCCATATAAATCAATGACTTGCAGCGACAGCGAGGCGCGTTGCGCAAGCGGTCCCGGAGCCAGCAACCGCGCATGCGTTTAAACCAGATCAAGCTCTCGGGCTTCAAGTCATTCGCCGAACCCACCACCTTTTCACTGCCCGGCCAACGGGTGGGCGTGGTCGGCCCCAACGGCTGCGGCAAGTCCAACATCATGGACGCGGTGCGCTGGGTGCTGGGTGAAAGCAAGGCCAGCGAGCTGCGTGGCGAGAGCATGCAGGACGTCATCTTCAACGGCAGTGGCCAGCGCAAGCCGGCCAGCCGCGCCAGCGTGGAGCTGGTGTTCAGCAATGAAGACGCGCGTGCCGGCGGCGCCTGGAGCCAGTACGCCGAGATCGCGGTCAAGCGCCTGCTCACCCGCGACGGCACCAGCAGCTACTTCATCAACAACCAGCCAGTGCGCCGGCGCGATGTGCAGGACGTGTTTCTCGGCACCGGCCTGGGCCCACGCGCCTACGCCATCATCGGCCAGGGCACGATCAGCCGCATCATCGAAAGCCGGCCTGAGGAACTGCGGCTGTTCCTGGAAGAAGCCGCCGGTGTCAGCAAGTACAAAGAGCGCCGCCGCGAGACCGAGACGCGCCTGCGTGACACCCGCGAGAACCTGACCCGCGTCGATGACATCCTGCGTGAGCTGAATGCCAACCTCGACAAGCTGGAAAAGCAGGCCGAGGTGGCGACCCGGTACCACGCGCTGCAGCAGGCCGGCACCACCAAGCAGCACCAGCTGTGGTTTTTGAAGCACCGCGACGCGGCAAACGAAGCCGCCCGTGTGGCCCGGGCGGTGGCCGACGCCAGCACCGCACTGGACGCCCGGCTGGCCGCGCTGCGCCATGTCGAGGCCGAGCTGGAGAGCGTGCGCCAGGCCCACTACGCCGCCGCTGACGGCCTGCACAGCGCCCAGGGTGATCTGGCCCAGGCGGCGCTGGAGGTCAGCCGGCTCGAAGAGCGCATCCGCTATGTGGTCGACAGCCGCGCCCGGGTGCAGCAGCGTCTGGCCGAGCTGCAGGCCCAGGCCAGCCAGTGGCAGCAGCGCCAGGCCGATGCCCAAGCCGAGCTGCAGGCCATCGCCGCCCAGATTGCCAATGCCGACGACCAGGCCGCCGTGCTGGCGGCCCAGGCCGACGCGCAGGCGTTGCAACTGCCCGAGGCCGAAGACGCGCTGCGCAGCGCGCAAGGCCAGGCCAACGACCAGCGCAGCCAGGTGGCGGCGGTGCAGCAGCAGATCCAGCTGCTGGCCGCTGACAGCCGTAACATCGACGAGCAGCGCCGCAACCTGCAGGCCCGGCAAGACCGGCTGCTGGCCGAGCGCCGTGGCCTTGTCTTGCCCGACCTGCAACGCCTGGCTGATCTGCGCGGCCAGAGCGCCGCCGCCGACGCCGCCAACAGCGCCGCCGACGCCCAGCTGCAGGCCTTGCAGGCGCAGGTGCCGGCACTCGACGAGCAGCGCCGCAACCAGCAGCAGGCGGCCAATGCCGAGAGCGCCAAGCTCAGTGACATCACCGCCCGCCTGTCGGCCCAGCGCGCGCTGCAGGACAAAGTGCAGACCAGCGGCACGCTGCCACCCTGGCTGGCCCGACACGGGCTCGACGGCCTGGGCGGCCTGTGGCAGCGCCTGCACATCGAGCCCGGCTGGGAGCCGGCCCTGGAGGCGGCGCTGCGTGAACGCCTGAATGCGCTGGCCGTCGGCCGCATCGACACCGTGCGCGCGTTTGCGGCTGACCCGCCGCCGGCCAAGCTGGCCTTCTACACACCACCTGCCGGCAGCGTGCCGCATGGGTCCAACCCAGCCGCAGCCCACCCCAACCTGCCACGGCTGGCCGGCCTGCTGCGCCTGGGCAGCAGCGCCGACGATGCCGGCCTGACAGCGCTGCTGGGTGATTGGCTCGAAGGTTTCTACACCGCACCCACCATCGACGACGCTCTGGCCCAGCGCAGCCAGCTGGCCCATGGCGAGGTGATGATGACGCGCGACGGCCATGCCGTCAGCGCCCACGCCGTGGCCTTCTACGCCCCCGACGACGCCCAGGCCGGCCTGCTGGCGCGGGCGCAGGAGATCGAAAACCTCGACCGCCAGCAGCGCGCCCAGGCCCTGATCAGCGACGCCGCCCGCAGCGCCCTGGTGCGCGCCGAAGCCGCGCTGACCGAGACCCAGCAGCGCCTGGCACAAGCCCGGCGCGACGCCGCCGAGGCCCAGACCCGCGCCCACCAGCAGCAGGTGGAGCTGCTGCGCCTGGCCCAGCAGGCCGAGGCCAGCACCGCCCGCAGCGGCCAGCTGGACGATGAACTGGCCGAGCTCGACGCCCAACTTGAAGGCCTGCAAGAGCGCCGCAGCATCGGCGAGGCCCGCTTCGAAGAACTTGACCTGCAACTGGCCGACACGCAAGAGCGCCACGCCACGCTCGACGATGCGGTGCTCGGTGCCGAGCGCCGCCTGGCCGAGGCGCGTGAACAACGCCGCGCGCTGGAGCGGGCGGCGCAGGAGAGCCAGTTCCAGGCGCGGGCATTGGCCGCACGCCAGGCCGAGCTGCAGCGCAGCATCGCCACCGCTGCGCAGCAGGCCGAGGCCAATGCCCGATCGGGCCAGCAACTGGACCTGGAGTTGCAAGCCTTGAACGACAGCGCCGCCGATGCCGGCCTGCAGACCGCGCTGGCCAGCAAGCTGCAGCGCGAGCAGGCGCTGGGCGCCCAGCGCAGCTTGTATGACGACTTGTCGGCCCGGCTGCGCGGCGCCGACGAGCAGCGCCTGGGCTTCGAGCGCAGCCTGCAGCCGCTGCGCGACGACATCACCCGCTTGCAGCTGGAAGCCCAGGCCGCCCAGCTGGGCGGTGCGCAATATCTGGAGCAGCTGACAGCGGCCCAGGTCGACCTGGCCACGCTGGGCGCCCAGGTCGACGCCGACGCGGTCAAGCTGTGGGGGCTGCAGGGTGAGATCGACCGCATCGGCTGCGAGCTGGCAGCGCTGGGTGCTGTGAACCTGGCGGCGCTCGACGAGCTGGCCAGCAGCCGCGAGCGCAAGACATTTCTCGATGCCCAGTGCGCCGATCTGAACGACGCCATCCACACGCTGGAAGGCGCGATCCACAAGATCGACCTGGAAACCCGCGCGCTGCTGGGCCAGACCTTCGACCAGGTCAACGCGCACTTTGGCCGCATGTTCCCCAGCCTGTTCGGCGGTGGCAATGCCAGGTTGCAGATGACCGGCGATGAAATCCTGGATGCCGGCGTGCAGGTGATGGCCCAGCCGCCGGGCAAGAAGAACAGCAGCATCCACTTGCTCAGTGGTGGCGAGAAAGCGCTGACCGCCATTGCGCTGGTGTTCGCCATCTTCATGCTGAACCCGGCGCCGTTCTGCCTGTTGGACGAAGTGGACGCGCCGCTGGACGACGCCAACACCGAGCGTTATGCCAGCCTGGTGGCCGAAATGAGCCGCAAGGGCACGCAGTTCCTGTTCATCAGCCACAACAAGATCGCGATGGAGATGGCCGAGCAACTGATCGGCGTGACGATGCAAGAGCAAGGCGTTTCGCGCATCGTGGCGGTGGACATGGACGCTGCAGTCGGCCTGGCGGAGGCGGCCTGATGGCGGCGCTGACCGATTGGCTGCAGCGCATGACGCTGATGCAGGGCCTGCTGGCGCTTGGCGCGCTGGTGCTGGTGGGCGTGCTGCTGCAAGGCTGGTGGGCGGCACGCCGCGCCAACCCACGCCAGGCCGAGCAGCCGCGCGCCGCGCGGGTGGAGCCCGGTGGCCTGGCGCCGCAGGCTGCGGCGCGCGCCGACGCCGCTGCCGGTGCCGATCAGCCAGCAGCCGATCAGCAAGCCGACATGGCGGCCGATGCCGATGCACAAACGCAGGCCGAAGCCGGCGTGCCGTTGGCTGACCTGCGCCCGGCCACGCCGCGCAAGACAGCCCGGCTTGACCCGCTGATCGACGCCATTGCCACGCTGGCACTCGACGCGCCGGTCACCGGTGACCTGGCCCTGGCGCACCTGCCGGCGTCACGCCGGGCCGGCAACAAGCCGTTTTTGATCGAAGGCCTGAACGCCGAGACCGGTGACTGGGAGCTGCCCGCTGCCGGGCGGCGCTACGGTGAGTTCCAGGCCGGGGTGCAACTGGCCAACCGCAGCGGTGCGCTCAATGAGATCGAGTACAGCGAATTCGTGCAGAAGCTGCAGGCCTTTGCCGACGGCGTGGGCGCGATGGCCGAGCTGCCAGACATGCTGGACGTGGTGGCCCGCGCCCGTGAGCTGGACGGTTTTGCCGGCGGCCATGACGCCCAGCTGAGCCTGAACCTGCGCGCCAACGCCGCCGCCTGGAGCCTGGGCTACATCCAGCAGGCAGCGCAGCGCCATGGCTTTGTGCCCGGCGTGCTGCCCGGCCGGCTGGTGCTGCCCGGCGCCGAAGACGGCGCGCCGCCGCTGCTGGTGCTGGCCTATGACCCGCAGGTGGCGCTGGCCGACGACCCTGGCGCTGCGGCGGTGCGCCAGTTGCAGCTGTCGCTGGACGTGCCGCAGACGCCCGAGGCGGCCGAGCCGTTCCCTGCCTGGCACCAGGCCGCGCGCCTGTTGGCCACCGACATGGACGCCAGCCTGGTCGACGATGCCGGCCGGCCCATCACGCTGCAGGCCTTCGTGGCCATCGGCGATGACCTGAAGACCCTGTACCGCGCGCTGGAGGCACGTGATCTGGCAGCGGGGTCGGCCGCCGCCCGGCGCTTGTTCAGCTGAGCCGCCCGTGCCTGCGGCGGCCCGGCCTGGGCATCGTGCGCCAGGTGATGGCGCTGCACGGCGGCCGGCTCGACCTGCTGGCACTGCAGCCGCGCGGGCTGCAGGCTTGCCTGGTGCTGCCCTTGCCTGAAGGCTGAAGTCCGTACGCCGACGCGCCGGTGTGGCGTGCTGCTCAGCCCAGCGGCAGCGTGCGGCTGGGCGCGCGCATCAGCATGAATTCTTCGGCCGCCGTGGGGTGCATGGCCATGGTGTGGTCGAAGTCGGCCTTGGTGGCGCCGGCGGTCAAGGCCACGGCCAGGCATTGCACGATCTCGGGTGCGTCGGCGCCGGCCATGTGCACGGCCAGCACGCGGTCTGAGTCGGCATCGACCAGCAGCTTCATCGCGCTGCGCTCGGCGCCACCGATGAAGGCGGTCTTCATCGGCCGGAAGTCGGTCTCGAAGATCGCCAGGCGGTGGCCGGCGGCCAGCGCCTCGTCTTCAGTCGGGCCCACGCTGGCCAGCGGCGGCAGCATGAACACCGCGCTGGCCACCCGGCTCAGATCAACCTGGCGCGGCGTGGCGCCGAACAGGCTGTCGGCCAGCGCCCGGCCTTCGGCAATGGCCACCGGTGTCAGGTTCTTGCGGTTGGTGACATCGCCGATGGCGTAGACATTGGTCTGCGCGGTGCGGCATTGGTCGTCCACCGGCACCGCACCGTGTTTGTCCAGCGCCAGGCCCAGACCATGGGTGTTGGGCCGGCGGCCGGTGGCGTTGAGCACCCAGGGGAAGGGCAGGGCGCGGTCGTCGCCCAGCAGCAGCAGCAAGCCGCCACCGTCACGCTGGATGCGCTGCGGCGCGGCGCCCGGGTGCAGTTGCACGCCGGCAGCCGTCAGGGCAGCGGCGGCAGCGGTGCGCAGCATCAGGTCAAAACCACGCAGCGGCAGCCGGTCGCGGTAGAACATCGACACCGCCACGCCCAGGTGCGCCAGCATGCTGGCAAATTCAACCGCGATGTAGCCGCCACCGACCACGGCCGCGTGGCTGGGCAGCGTGTGCAGGTCGAGCAATTCGTCGCTGGTGGCGCAGGCGTCGATGCCGGGGATGCTGTCGCGCACCGGCGCGCCACCGGTGGCAACCAGGATGTGGCGGCCGGTGATGGTGCGCGCGCCAGCGCCGTCACCCACCTGCACCGTGTTCGGCGCCACCAACCTGGCCCAGCCTTCGATCAGCGTGACACCGCCGCTGGCCAGCATCTGGCGGTAGATGCCTTCAAGCCGGCTGGTCTCGGCGGCTTTGGCTGCCGCCCAGTGGGCCATGTCGAACTGGGCGTCGCCAATCTGCCAGCCGTAGCCGCGCGCTTGCACCAGGCCGTCACCGAACTGGGCCGCGTACATCAGCAGCTTTTTGGGCACACAGCCACGCAGCACGCACGTGCCACCCACACGGTTGCCTTCGATGATGGCGACCTTGGCGCCGTGCAAGGCAGCGCGGCGCGACGCCGCCACGCCGCCCGAGCCTGCGCCCAGGGTGATCAGGTCATAGTCATCGGCCATGCGGCGCTCCGCCAAAGCAAAGCGCCACTGTAGGCCGGTTGTTCGCCAGCGGCCGGCCTGCGCAGCCAGCGTCTGGTTTGGCCATGGCATGCTTGCTTGCATGACGCCCGACCCTGCGACAAACCCCGCGACAAACCCTGCCGAGCATGCCGCCGAACTGCGCGCGCTGCTGCAGCACCACGCCCACCGCTACCACGTGCTCGACGCGCCAGAGCTGCCCGACGCCGAGTACGACCGCCTGTTTGCCGAGCTGCAGGCACTGGAGGCCGTCCACCCGGCGCTGCGCACCGCTGATTCACCCACCCAGCGCGTCATCGGCCAGGTGCTGCCCGGCCTGACGCCGGTGCGCCATGCGGTGGCGATGTTGTCGATCCAGACCGAGACCGACACCAGCGCTGCCGGCGCCCAGGCGTTTGACGCCCGCGTGCGGCGCGAGTTGGCGCTGCCTGACGACGCGCCGGCGGTTGACTATGCGGTGGAGC
>JANNMP010000002.1:0-2403 GCA_031398015.1 Burkholderiaceae bacterium | reverse complement strand
GCAGACGCTCGCCTGCCTGAAGGCGGGCAAACACGTGCAGGTGGAAATCCCTCTGGCAGATACCTTGAAGGGCGCCGAAGAAGTGGCGGCGCTGCAGAAGAAGACCGGGCTGGTCGCGATGGTCGGGCACACGCGCCGCTTCAATCCGAGCCACCAGTGGGTCCACAACAAGATCAGCGCCGGCGAATTCAACATCCAGCAGATGGACGTGCAGACCTACTTCTTCCGCCGCACGAACATGAATGCGCTGGGACAGGCGCGCAGCTGGACCGACCACCTGCTGTGGCACCACGCCGCGCACACGGTGGACCTGTTCGCGTACCAGGCCGGTAGCCCGATCGTCAAGGCCAACGCCATCCAGGGCCCGATCCATCCGGTGCTGGGCATCGCGATGGACATGAGCATCCAGCTCAAGGCCGCCAACGGCGCGATCTGCACGCTCAGCCTGAGCTTCAACAACGAGGGCCCGCTGGGCACCTTCTTCCGCTACATCGGCGACACCGGCACCTACCTGGCGCGTTACGACGATCTGTTCAACGGCAAGGATGAAAAGATCGACGTCAGCCAGGTGGCGGTGTCGATGAACGGCATCGAGCTGCAGGACCGCGAGTTCTTCGCCGCCATCCGCGAAGGCCGCCAGCCCAACAGCAGCCTGGGCCAGGTGCTGCCCTGCTACCAGGTGCTGCACAAGCTGGAACAGCAGCTGAACGCGGGCTGAACAGCATGGGTCTGTCCCAAGGTCTGCCCCAGCGCCAGATCGGCCCGTTCAGCGTCTCGGCCATCGGCCTGGGCTGCATGAACCTGAGCCATGCCTACGGCGCACCGCCGCCAGTCGAACAAGCCGAGCGGCTGCTGCTGACGGCACTCGACGCTGGTGTCACGCTGTTCGACACCGCCGCGCTGTACGGCTTCGGCGCCAACGAGGCGCTGGTGGGCCGTGTGCTCAGACCGCACCGCAACCGCATCACGCTGTGCAGCAAGGGCGGCATGGCAGGCGTGCAGTTCGACGACGGGATCAAGCGGGTCATCGACGGCCGCCCCGAGGCCATCCGCCGCAATTGCGAAGACAGTCTGCAGCGCCTGGGCACCGACTGCATCGACGTCTACTACCTGCACCGCTGGGACAAACGCGTGCCGATCGAAGAATCAGTGGGCGCGATGGCGCGGCTGAAGGCGCAGGGCAAGGTGAGGGCGCTTGGCTTGAGCGAAGTGTCGGCCACCACGCTGCGCCGGGCCCATGCCGAGCACCCGATCGCAGCGCTGCAAAGCGAGTATTCGCTGTGGAGCCGCAACGCTGAAATCTCGGTGCTGGCCGCCTGCCAGGACATCGGCGTGGCCTATGTCGCCTTCAGCCCGCTGGCGCGCGCATTTCTCACCGGCGGTCTGCGCGATGTGGCCGGCTTCGACGCCAAGGACATCCGCCGCACGATGCCGCGTTTTCTGCCCGCAAACTACGCGGCCAACCTGGCGCTGCTGGCGCGCCACAGCGCCATCGCGCAATCGCTGGGCTGCACGCAGGCGCAGCTGGCGCTGGCCTGGCTGCTGGCGCGTGGCGGACATGTGTTGCCGATCCCGGGCACAGTGAACACGGCGCATCTGCAAGACAACCTGGGCGCCGGCACCATCACGCTGGCGCCGGCGGTGCTGGCCCAACTCGACGCCCTGTTCCAGCCGCAGGCCATCCACGGTGCGCGTTACACAGCGCAGAGCCAGGCCGAGATCGACACCGAAGACTTCAGCGGGGCCTGACATCCTGACGATCGCCGCGCCGGTCATTCTGCTGATCGGCCTGGGCTTCGTTGCGGAGCTTCACGGCGGTGCTGTGGGCGCCGCACCAGGGCCGGGCCGGCGCTCTGCCGGCGTTTTGATCAGATCGGGCTGGCTTGGCCGGCCGCGTGTGCTGTCAGGGCTTGGCGCCAACTTCGGCGTCAGCTTCCTTGCAGGTGGGCGAGCACACAAACTGCGCCTTGCCCAACAAGCGGCGTGATTTCAACTGGCTGCGCGGCCGGTGCTTGCCGCACAGAAAGCACGACATCGTGGCCGCACCAAACGCGCCGGCCGCAGTGAACGGCGAACCAGGCGTCTTGCTGCGATAACGCAGGCCGTCGGAATCGATGGAGGTCTTGGTATCGGCTTTGGCCATGGGTGTGTGTGGGGTGGGCGTTGAAGTGGCTGTGCAGGGTTCTGCATGTCACTGCGGCTGAATGAGGTGCATTCGGCCCAGATGCATGCATTATGCCACAGCAGCTTCATTTGACATAATATACATCGTCGCGCTTTTGGACGCGTCGCTTGCCAGGCATCTTGGTGCCGTCAAGCGCCCGATGCGCCGAATCGCTGCCGCTTCACCATTGCACCACCGTCGGGCCGACCGGCAATGCTTGCAAGGCTGCGGCGGCTTGT
>JANNMP010000230.1:0-4092 GCA_031398015.1 Burkholderiaceae bacterium | reverse complement strand
GTCAGGTTGAACTGGCTTTGCAGGTCTTCCAGCAGGTTGATGACCTGGGCCTGGATCGACACATCCAGCGCGCTCACCGCCTCGTCGCAGACGATCAGCTTGGGGCTGACCGCCAACGCCCGCGCAATGCCGATGCGCTGGCGCTGGCCGCCCGAGAACTCATGCGGAAAGCGCCGCATGTGATCGGCCGACAGCCCCACGGTCTGCAGCAGCTCGACGATGCGCGCCTCATAGGCCGCAGGGTCGGGCGTGAGCTTGTGGATGGTGAGTGCCTCGCCAATGATGGCGGCCACCGTCATGCGCGGGTTCAGGCTGGCGTACGGGTCTTGAAAGATGATTTGCATGTCACGCGCCATACCGCGCAACGCCGTCTTGTCCATGGTGGTGACGTTTTTGCCCTCGAACCACACGCTGCCGGCGGTGGGCTCGATCAGGCGCAGGATGCAGCGGCCGGTGGTGCTCTTGCCGCAGCCCGATTCACCCACCACGCCCAGCGTCTGGCCGGCTTGCAATTCGAAGCTGACGCCATCGACCGCATGCACCTTGTCGACCGTGCGGCCCAGGATGCCGCCCTTGACCGGGAAGTGCTTGACCAGGCCTTCGACTTTCAGCAGTGGTGCCGTCATGCCGCAGCCGCCTCCAGGATGCAGGCCACCTTGTGCCCCGGCGCCACCTCGCGCAGCGGCGGTGTGGCGGTGCGGCAGGCTGGCATCACAAACTTGCAGCGGTCGGCAAAGCGGCAGCCCTCGGCCGGGTTGATCAGCTTGGGCACGGTGCCGGCAATGGCTTCGAGCCGCACCTTGTGGATGGCGGCGGTGTCGATGCGCGGAATGCTGCGGATCAGGCCCTGGGTGTACGGGTGGCGTGGCCGCGCGAACAGGTCTTGCACATTGGCCTCTTCCACCACCTTGCCGGCGTACATCACCACCACCCGCTGCGCCGTTTCAGCCACCACGCCCATGGCGTGGGTGATCAGCATGATGGCCATGCCCAGGCGCTGTTTCAGCTCCAGCATCAGGTCCAGGATCTGGGCCTGGATGGTGACGTCGAGTGCGGTGGTGGGCTCGTCGGCGATCAGCAGCTTGGGGCTGCAGGCCAGTGCAATGGCGATCATCACCCGCTGGCGCATGCCGCCGCTGAACTGGTGCGGGTAGTCGTTGACCCGCCGCTCGGGTGTGGGGATGTTGACCAACTTGAGCATCTCGACCGCGCGGTTCAGTGCCTCGCGCTGGCCCAGGCCCTCATGCAGGCGGATCGATTCGGCGATCTGCTCGCCCACCGAGTACACCGGGTTCAGGCTGGTCATCGGCTCCTGGAAGACGATGGCGATTTCCTTGGCCCTGATCTTGCGCATCTCGTCGTTCGACAAGGGCACCAGATCACGCCCCTGCCACAGCACCTGGCCGGCCACGATCTTGCCGGGCGGCATGTCGATGAGTTTCATCACCGTCTTGGCGGTCACGCTCTTGCCGCAGCCCGATTCACCCACCACGCACACCGTCTCGCCGGCCTCGATGGCGATGTCAACACCATCGACCGCATGCAGCCAGCCGTCGTCGGTCTTGAAGTGGGTTTTGAGCCCGCGAATGTCCAGGAGCGGCATCACAAAACTCGGCGAGGATCGAGCGCGTCGCGCAGGCCGTCGCCGATGAAGTTGATCGTCAGCACGGTGAGAAAGATCGCCATGCCGGGGAACAGCGCCCAGTGCATGGCCAGGTCCATGTAGTCGCGTCCGTCATACAAGATGCGGCCCCAGGTGGGCACGTCGGGTGGGAAGCCCAGGCCCAAGAAGCTCAGCGTGCTCTCGGCGATGATGGCCGCGGCGATGTCGATGGTGCCGGCCACGATCACCGGCCCCAGGCTGTTGGGCAGGATGTGGCGGATCACCTGGCGTGGCACGCTGGCGCCCAGCGCGCGGGCGGCCTCGACAAATTCTTTCTCGCGCAAGCTGAAGAACTGCGCCCGCACCAGGCGCGCCACCGGCATCCAGCGAAAGCCCCCGATCACCAGCACGATCAGGATGAAGATGCCGGCCTCCAGGCCGAACGCGGCTTTCAGCCGGTCACGGAACAAAAAGATCAGCAGCAGCAGCAGCGGCAGTTGCGGCAGGCTCAGGAACAGGTCGGTCACCCACATCAGCGCCGCGTCGACCCAGCCGCGTGCCATGCCGGCCACCGCGCCAATGGCCACACCCACGGTCACCGCCATCAGCATCGCCGCCAGGCCCACCGCCAGCGAGATGCGCCCGCCGTACAGCACGCGGGCCAGGATGTCGCGGCCGAGATCATCCGTGCCCATCCAGTGCGCCGCCGACGGCGAGGCCAGCCGCGACTTGAAGTCGATGTCGTTGATGCCCACCTTGTAGAACAGCGGGCCCAGCAGCACGGCTGCCACCAGCGCGGCCAGCAGCCACAGGCTCCAAAAGGCCAGCCTGTGTCGTTTGAACCTGCGCCACGCTTCCGCCCAAGGCGACGTGCTCGCCGAAGGCTTGCGCGGCAGCTCAGCGGTAACTGATGCGGGGGTCGAGCCAGCCATACAGCACGTCGGCAATCAGGTTGAAGAGGATCACCAGGCAACTGAAGACAAAGGTGACCGCCATGATCACCGGCGTGTCGTTGCGCAGGATGGCGTCGATCAGCAGGCTGCCGATGCCGGGGATGCGGAAGATCTGCTCAGTGACGATGGCGCCGCCAAACACCGCCGGCATCTGCAGCGCCACCAGAGTCACCACCGGGATCAGCGCGTTGCGCACCACATGCTTGTTGATGACCACCCGTTCGGCCAGGCCCTTGCTGCGGGCGGTGGTCACGTAATCGAGCCGGATCACGTCCAGCACCGCCGAGCGCACATAGCGCATCCAGCTGGCAGCCTGGAACAAGCCCAGCACGGTGATCGGCATGATCGACTGCTTGAACTGGTCCACCCACCACTGCCAGCCGGTGCTCGACAGATCAGCGCGATACACAAACGGCAGCCAGCCCAATTGCACCGAGAACAGCAGGATGAACAACACCCCGGTGAAGAAGGTGGGCAACGAGAAGCCGACAAACGCCACCGTGCTGGCGATGCGGTCGAACCAGCTGTAGGGCTTGACGGCGGCCAGCACACCCACCGGCAACGCCACGCAGAACGCCAGCAACTGCGACAGCCCGATCACCGCGATGGTGACGGGGATGCGCTGGGTGATCAGCGTGTCCACGTCGATGCGGCTGACGAACGAGAAGCCCCAGTCGCCCTGCAGCATGCTGGCCAGCCAATGCAGATAGCGCTGCCAGATCGGGTCATCCAGGCCGAACTGCGTGCGCAGCGCCATGCGCACCTCGGGTGGCACGTTGGGGTTGTTGGCCAGGTCTTCGAACGGGTCCCCCGGCGCCAGCGCCAGCACGGTGAACAGCACCAGGCTGATGCCCAGCAGGCTGGGCAGCGCGATCATCATGCGGCGGAGGATGTAATTGAACACGCTGCGCTTGTCGCTGCTCTTGCCGCTGCTGTCAGGTCACCAGGGCTGCGGCTCAGGCGTCGCGGTACCAGTAACCCAGCGCCCAGGTGGCGTTGTCCCAGGCCGACAGCACCGGCACCAGCTTGTTGACGATGCCGTACGGCCGCGGGCGGGCGAACAGCGGGATCACGTATTTGTCATTGACCACCAGGTCGTTCATCTTGATGAACAGCGCCGCGCGCTTGACCGGGTCGAACTCGGTTTGCGCGGCGGCAAACGCGGCGTCGAACTCGGCATTGCTCCAGCGCACCAGGTTGCGGCTGGCCCACTTGTTGGCCTTCTGCGCCGCTTGCGCGGTGGTGAACTGCTCCATGAACACCGACGGGTCGGGCTGGGTCATGGTGGTGGTGAACATCTGGATGTCGGTCCAGAACTTCTGGTACGTGTCGGGGTTGGCCGCGTCGCTGCCAAAGAACACCGCCGCCGTCACACTCTTCAGTTCCAGGTCGATGCCGGCCTTGGTGCAGGCGTCCTTGATGATGGCCTGGCACTTCTGGCGTGGCTGGCTCACCGAGGTCTGGTAGACGAACTTCAGCTTCACATTGCCCTTGGCGCGGATGCCGTCGCTGCCCTTCTTCCAGCCCGCCGCCTCC
>JANNMP010000211.1:0-1745 GCA_031398015.1 Burkholderiaceae bacterium | reverse complement strand
CTCTTCAGAATTGCGCGGCCTAACGTGCTGTACACCGCAACGTAACAAACCTGATTTGCTTCGCAAGCTCCGAATGCTCATTCAAGTGATCCGATTGGAAGCCCAAACCAACGCAATGCATGAACTGCCAAGTATTAACCCGTTGGTGAAACTCCGGGGGGCCTGCGAACCTAGGGATTGCGTTGCAGCCTTCAGCTACTCCTGATCTTCGCCCCCGCATCCTTCCCCACGCGCGCCGCACAAGCCTTCGCCACCAACGTCTTCACAACCCCAGCCTGCGCCCCCGCCAGCCGGATGCGCAACCCCACCACCTTGCCGCCCCAGCTCAGTTTCTCGATGAATTCCGGGTACATCGCCAACGCCGGTTCCCGGTCCACTTCACCGACGAACACATGAATATATTCCTCACCAGGCGGCACCGTCACAAAGATCTTGCCGCGGGCCCGGAACGATGCGTAATTGTGGTGCGGCGCTGCGCTGACAGCCTCCAGCGCCAGCGCATGCCGCCGCACCGTGTCGAATTTCATGCCGCCCTCACGCCCGCCTGCAACAACCAGCGCCGCCGACCATTATCAAACCCATTGCCAAACCCTCAATCGGCATACACCCCGGCCGCCTTGATCACCGGCCCCCAGCGCTCGGTTTCCTGCTTCAACCAGCCACGCAAACCATCGGGCGTGAGTTTGGCGTCGGACACAAACTCAGCGCCCAGCTCAGTCATGCGCTGGGCCACGGTGGGGTCTTTCAGCGCTGCGCGCAGGGCCACGGCAAACCTCTCGCTGGCCTCCTTCGGCGTGCCCTTGGGTGCGTAAATGCCGTGCCACACCACCACCTCGAAACCCTTCAGGCCCTGCTCGGCCAACGTCGGCGCATCGGGCAGCACCTTGATGCGCTGCGCGGTGGTGACGCCGAAAAACTTCACCGTGCCGGCCTTGATGTGCGGCATGGTCTGGGTGGTCTGGTCGCACAGCACATCCACCTGGCCGCCCAGCAGGGCCTGGAATGCCGGGCCGGTGCCAGAGTAGGGCACGGTGGTCAGATCAGCCCCCACCGCCTGGCGCAGCACCATGCCGCACAGGTGTGACACCGCGCCCAGCCCGGCGTGCGCCAGGTTCACCTTGTCGCCGTTGGCGCGCAGGTAGGCCAGCAGCTCGGTGAAGTTGTTGGCCGGCAGATCCTTGCGGCCCAGCAGCGTCATCGGCACGTCGATGACCTGGCTCACATGCTCGAAGTCGGTCAGCGGGTTGTAGGGCAGCTTGCGGTACAGCGCCGGCGCAGTGGCCATGCCGTTGTGGTGGATCAGGTAGGTGTAGCCGTCGGGCGCGGCGCGCATCACATGGCCGGCGGCCAGCGTGCCACCGGCGCCCACCTTGTTCTCCACCACCACCGTCTGGCCCAGGCTCTTGGTCATCACCCCGGCCAGGGTGCGGGCCACGATGTCGGTGGGGCCGCCGGCGGCAAACGGCACCACCAGGGTGATGGCTTTGCTGGGGTAGCCCTGGGCTGCGGCGGGCAGGGCGGTGGCCAAGGCAAGCCCAGCCAGGGTGGCCAATGCCAGGCGGCGTCTGTGATGTTGCATCGGGTGTGTCATGGCTGTTTCCGTCTGGTTTTCAACAGGCGCCAGTATCCCGGTCGTTGCGCAGCGCCGGCCCCCGGCACAACCCCAGCGGCAGCGCAGTCAGTTGCGTCACGGTGGCGCGACACATTGGGCCCGCTCACCCAAGTTCATCCAAGTCCACCCAAGC
>JANNMP010000184.1:0-6131 GCA_031398015.1 Burkholderiaceae bacterium | reverse complement strand
GGTGACGATGCCGTAGATCACCAAGATGGTCGAGGGCGGGATCATGATGCCCAGCGTGCCGCCGGCGGCAATCACGCCGGTGGACAGGTAGTCGCTGTAGCCCAGCTTCTTCATCGACGGGTAGGCCACCTTGCTCATGGTGGCCGCCGTGGCGATCGACGAGCCGCAGATGGCGCCAAAAGCCGGCGCAGGCCAGTACCGTGGCATGCGCCAGGCCACCGCGCACATGGCCGATGAAGGCATACGCAGCGCGGAACAGCTCATGCGCCAGCCCTGCCTTGGCCACAAAGTTGCCCATCAGGATGAACAGCGGCACCACGCTGAGCGTGTAGGCAAAGCCGGTGTCGTAGACCACCTGCGCGGCCGACGCCGCCGTGGGCCCCCAGCCACGCATCAGGCCCAAGGCCACAAAACCGACAAAGCCCATCGCAAAGGCCAGCGGCACGCGCAGCAGTGCCAGCACGAACACCGCGCCAAAGCCGAGCAGGGCTTCGGTCATCAGGGCACCCTGCGCGCTGCGCGCGGTCCCGCCAAGCGGGAATGCGCCCCTTCGGACGGCCGGGCGGGGCTCATGTGGCGCCGCCGACCGGCGCGGCGCTGTCCTCGTCCACCCCGATGTGGTGGTGCCGCGTGGGCTGCAGCATCAGCAGCAGGTGCACCACGGCTGTCAGCGCGCAGAGCACCGCCATCAGCCACACAAACGGCCCCAGCGGCAATTGCAGCTGCGCGGTGGTGTCGCCGTAACTCGCCATCTGCACTGCCTTGTCGGCCATCAACCAGGCCAGGGCGCCCAGCGCCGCAGCGCACAGCAGATCGACCACCGCCTGCTGCAGGCGGCGCAGCCAGGCCGGCATCAGGTGGTCGAGTGAATCAAAGACCACATGCTCACCGTGCAGCGACACCAGCGGCAGCGCGGCAAAGATCACCACCACCATCAGGATTTCGGTCAGCTCCAGTGAGCCGGTGATCGAGTGGTTGAGCAGCTTGCGCCCGGCCACGTCCACCAGGGTCAGCGCCATGATGGCAAACAGCGCCACCCCGGCCAGCAAGCCGCACAGGGTGTCGAGCAGCCGCTTCATGGGTGGGCCACGGCTGCGCTCATTTCTGCACTCACTTCTGGAGTTTGGCGATCTCGGCGCGGTAGTCGGCCAGCACCTTCTTGGCGTCTTTCAGGCCTTTGGCCTCGGCCGCCTTGACCCAGTTGTCTTCGAGGTTGATGGTCTTGGCCTTGACCGCGTTGACAAAGGCCGCATCGGCCTTGTTGAACTGCACCCCGGCGGCCTGCATGAAGGCCAGGCCACGCCGGTCGACCTTGTCCCAGCCGCGGCCCAGCATCCTGGCCGCGAACTCACCCGACATCTCGTCGACGATCTGCTTCACGTCAGCGGGCAAGCTGTCGTACTTGGCCTGGTTCATCATGAACACGAAGCTGGTGTTGTACAGGCCGCCGGGGAAGGTGGTGGCGTGCTTGATCACCTTGTCGATCTTGAAGCTTTCCACCGATTCGGCCGGGAACAGGGTGCCGTCCATCACACCGGTGGACAACAGCTCATAACTCTCGGGCGCGGGCTTGAGCGTGACGTTCATGCCCATGGCCTTGGCGATCTCGTTGACCATGCCACCGCCGACGCGGAACTTCATGCCCAGCAGGTCATCGGCCTTGGTGACCGGCTTCTTGGTGTTGAGCACCAGACCCGGGCCATGGGTGAACACCGCCAGCACCTTCACGCCCTTGTGCTCCTCGGCAAACGCCGGCACGCGGGCGTAGATGCGCTGGAAGGCCACCGAGGTCACTTCGGATGAATCGCCCATGAACGGGAACTCGACCATCTGCGGCATCACGAAGCGGCCCGGCGTGTAGCCATGCACCGTGAACGACAGGTCGGCCAGGCCGTTGCGCACCGCGTCGAATGTGCCCGGCGGCGCCGTCACGGCGCGTGGCAGCACATTGCACTTGATCTTGCCGGCCGCCTTTTGCGCCAGCATCTCGCACCATTCGATCTGGCCGGTGGTCAGCGTGTGGGCCGGTGGCACCCAGGACGACAAGGTCAAGACGGTCTGTGCCGCCAACGGGGCGCACAGGCTGGCCAGAACAGCGGTTGCAGCCAGGCTGGCGCGGGTGGAAAAAGCCATGGTGTGGGTCTCCAGGTTGGGCGATCGGCCGGCAATCAACAAACACCGGCCTGGCGTTGGCGCGCATGCTGCCCCAGCCGCCACCGCAGCGACATTGCAGAAAACGCGGCCTGCGCGGCGAGTGTCGCAGACGCAACACGGCTGCCAAACCGCCCCAGCCGTGCGGCCGTTCACGATCCAACGCCAGCACCACCCCATGGCCGTGGGGGCGTGGCGGCGCCACCCCATGGCTCGGGGGGCCGGCATGGCGACGGCGGCGCCTACGATGCCTTCGCCCTGCCCTGACCCACGCTGTTCCGCACTGACTCCATCACCATCACCGTCACCGTCACCGTCACCATCACCATGCCCAGCCCGCTGCTGCCGCCGCTGACCCGCCCCCATCCTGCCGGCCTGTGGGCCGACGGCCCGGCGCTGGACACCGGTGCCTGGCGCGATGCACTGCGCCTGGCAATGCAGCAACTGGGCGATGCCCAAGCCAGCACCGGCCACCTGCGCCCGGCGGCCATGTGCCAGGCGCTGACCGAGGCCGCGCGCGCGCTGGCCGGCCTGCATGCCTACAGCGCCGCTGAAAGCCACCTGGCGCAGGCGCAGCATTGGGCCGCGCTGATGGGTGGCCACGACCTGCTGGCTGACCTGCATTGCGCCTGGGCCGAGGTGGCCACCAATGCCGCCGATGCCAACCAGGCCCAGGGCGAGCCAGCGGCCAGCCGCGCTGCGCGCGACCGCGCGCGTGACCAAGCCTTCGAGGCCGCCCGGGCCGCCGGCCTGTGCTCTGACCCAAACTGGGAAATCCGCGTGCTGCTGCGCAGCAGCGACGTGCTCGACCGCTGCGGTGACCACGATGACGCCGTGCAATTGCAGCAGCGTGCGCTGGCGCTGATGGGCCTGGGCCTGCCCAACTGGCCGCATGACGACTTGCAAGGCGCCGCGCCGGCCATGGACAACGCGCCGATGACGGCCCCCGGCGCCCTGATGTAGCGCCAGCACGGGCGGCCTGCTGCGCCGGCCCGCACCGCCAGGCCTGCCGCACAATGCCGGCGCGTGCGCGGGTGGTCTGCCGCACAGACCACGGGCCAGTTCGTCATGCAGCGCACCATCTTCACCACACCGGGTGTCAACACCGTGCTGCGCGCACTGTCGCGCGCCTTCTTGCGCGCCACCGGCTGGCAACTGGCCGGCCAACTGCCAGCCGACCAACCCAAGTGCGTGTTGATCGGCGCACCCCACACCAGCAACTGGGACTTGCCCTACACCCTGATGGTGGCGTTCGCGCTGCGCCTGAACATCCGCTGGATGGGCAAGCAGCAAATCTTCCGCTGGCCGTTTGGTGCGCTGATGCGCTGGCTGGGCGGCATTGCAGTGGACCGCAGCCAATCCACCAACCTGGTCAGCGCATCGGCCCAGGCATTGCGCGCGGCCCCCGGTGCGCTGCAACTGGTGGTGCCACCGCAGGGCACCCGCAGCCAAACGCCGCAATGGAGGACCGGCTTCTACTGGATCGCCCATGAAGCCGGTGTGCCCATTGTGCTGGCCTACATGGACTACCCGCGCAAGCTGAGCGGCCTGGGCCCGGTGGTGCACCCCAGCGGTGACATCACGGCCGACCTGCCCAAGATCCAGGCCTACTACGCCCAGTACAAGGGCAAGAACTGGCGGGTCAAGACACCGCCGTAGCAGGCCCGGCCAGCAAATCGAACAGCGTGCGCGCCACCACCTTGGTGGCACGGCGCAGGTCGTCGAGCACCAGGTGCTCGTCGGCACGCTTGGCATTGCTCTCCAGCACCGTGCGTGGGCCGGCGCCATAGATCGCGGCCGGGATGCCATGGGCGCCGAACAGCCGCACGTCGGTGTACAGCGGCGTGCCCCGAGGTGGGGATGGGCTCGCCGAACACCGCCTGGCCATGCCGCTGCAAGGCCTGCACCAGCGGCGCGTTGGCCGGGTTGGCGTTCAGTGAATCGGCCAGCAGCAGGCGTTTGATGTCCACCCGGATGCCCGGGCACGCAGCGGCGGCCTCGGCAATCACCCGGCGCACATCGGCCTCAACCTCGGCCGGCTGCTCTTCGGGGATCATGCGGCGGTCCAGCTTCAGCAGCACCTTGCCGGGCACAACGTTGGTGTTGGTGCCACCCTCGATGCGGCCGACGTTCAAGTACGGGTGGCTGATGCCGGGCACCTGGGAGGTGATGGCCTGGTAACGCCGGTTCTGCGCGTACAGCGCGTTGAGGATGGCCACCGCGCCTTGCAGCGCATCGACGCCGGTGTCGGGGATGGCCGCATGCGCCATCTTGCCGTGCACCGTCACTTCCAGCTGCAGGCAGCCGTTGTGGGCTGTCACCACCTGGTAGCTGAAGCCGGCGGCCAGCAGGTAATCAGGCTTGGTCAGGCCCTGGGCCAGCAGCCAGCCGGGGCCCAGTTCACCGCCGAACTCTTCGTCGTAGGTGAAGATCAGGTCGATGCCACCGCGCAGCGGCGCACCCAGCGATTCCAGCGCGCGCATGGCAAACGTGTAGCTGGCGAAATCACCCTTGCTGACTGCCGATGCGCGGCCGTAGAGCTTGCCATCGACCACGGCGCCGCCGTAGGGGTCTTGGGTCCAGCCTTCGCCCGGCGGCACCACGTCGCCATGCGCGTTCAGGCCGATCACAGGGCCGCCCGCGCCACCTGCGCCATACCGCCGCCGCACGATCAGGTTGGTGATCGACTGCATGCCGTAAGCGGCCACCTGTTCAGCCGGCACCGGGTATTGCTCGGCGACGCAGCCCATGGCCAGCAACAGTTCAGCGGTGCGCTGGGCATGCGGCGCGTTGTTGCCGGGTGGCGTGTCGGTGGGCACCTGCACCAGGGCTTGCAGGAAGCGCACTTCGTCGTCGAAGTGGGCATCGATCCAGGCGTCGAGCCGGGTGTGCGGGCTGGTCTGGAAACTGGCGTGCTCAGTGGTCATGGGCGAGTTGCTCGATCAGGTGCACAAAGGCTTGCACCGACAGATCGATGTCGTGGTTGGTGCTGGACTCCAGCGGGTTGTGGCTGATGCCGCTGTTCTCGCCACGCACGAACAGCATGGCCTGCGGCATCGCTTCATGCAGCTTCATCGCGTCATGGCCGGCGCCGCTGGGCAAACGGTGCACCGGCAGGCCGAGTGCCGTCACCGCCTGCTCCCAGCGCTGTTGCCAGGCCGGGGCGCTGGGCGCGGCGGCGGTGCGCAGTGTGTCTTCGAGCCTGTGGGCCAAGCCGCGGCGCTGGCAGATGGCGGCCAGCTCGGCTCGCACATCGGCCACCAGCGCGTCGCGTGCAGCATCGGTGGTGGCGCGCATGTCCAGGCTGAACTGCACCTGGCCCGGCACCACATTGACCGAGCCTGCCGGCACCATCAACTGGCCGATGGTGCCCACCACATCGGGCACGCTGGCGGCGCGCTGCTCCAGGTACAGCGCCAGCTCGGCCACCGCCGGCACCGCGTCACGGCGCTGGCCCATCGGCGTGGTGCCGGCATGGCTGGCCATGCCGGTGATGCTGCCCACACAGCGCTGGTTGGCATTGATCGAGGTGACCACGCCCAGCGGCAGGCCCAGGGCATTGAGCACCGGGCCTTGCTCGATGTGCACTTCCACAAAGCCGAGGTAGCGCGCCGGGTCGCGTTGCAGCTTGGCGATGTCGGCCAGGTCAGCACTGTGGCCAGCGGCTTGCATCGCCTGGCGCATGGTGACGCCGTCGGCATCGGTCTGGTCGAGCCAGGCCGGATTGAACTGGCCCACCAGCGCACCCGAGCCGAGGAAGGTGGCCTTGTAGCGCTGGCCTTCTTCTTCAGCAAAGCCCACCACCTCGATGCCGTAGGGCAGGCGCCTGCCTTGCCGCGCCAGCCCACGCACCACCACCATGGGCACCAGCACGCCCAGCCGGCCGTCGTATTTGCCGCCGTTGCGCACCGTGTCGTAATGGCTTCCGGTGAGCAGCCTTCGGCTGCCCACCGGAATGCCATTTGTATTGCCGCCCGACC
>JANNMP010000120.1:0-2660 GCA_031398015.1 Burkholderiaceae bacterium | reverse complement strand
CGGGAACACCTTGGACAACACTGCCACATTCAGCCCTGCGCGCGCCAGCTGCAGCGACGCCCGCATGCCCGATCCACCCGCGCCGACGATGACCACGTCGAAGCGACGCCGCGCCACGCTTGTCTTGATTTCAGCCATGGTCTTCAAAGCCTCCAGAGCACTTGCACTGCCCAACCGGCGCAGCCCACCAGCCAGACCATGGTGGCCACCTGGGCCAGCAGGCGCACGCCCACCGGCTTGATGTAGTCCATCCACACGTCACGCATGCCCACCCAGGCATGCCAGGCCAATGAGACCACCACCACGAAGGTCAGCACCTTCATCCACTGGCGCGAGAAGATGCCCGCCCAGCTGTCATAGCCCACAGGCCCGCCGAACACCACCTGCAGCACCAGCACCAGGGTGAACAGTGCCATCAGCACGGCAGTGATGCGCTGGCTCAGCCAATCGCGAAAGCCATAGTGCGCACCAACGACCAGGCGCTTCGATCCGTAGTTGACGGCCATGTTGAAAGTGATCCTCTGCAAATCGCCTGACCGGGACGGTCAGAACAGGCCGAACAGCTTGGCGCCCAGCGCCACGGTCAGCACGATGCTGATGGCAAAGGTGGCCACTGCCGACGAATGCCCCTGCTGCTTGGTGACGCTGTGGGTGGCGTCCATCCACAGGTGGCGAACGCCGGCCACGGCATGGTGCAAGTAGGCCCAGATCAGCGCCAGCGCCACCAGCTTGATGGCGACGCCGGGGACCACACCGATGCCGGCAGAAAACACGCTGGCAAAGCCGTCATACGACACCTCGGAGGTGACGCTGGCGTCGAACATCCAGACGATGAACGGCAGCAGAAAGAACATCAGCATGCCGCTGGCCCGGTGCAGGATCGACACCAGCGCCGCGATGGGCAGCCGGTACTGCAGCGCCTCGATCAGCCGCATGTTGGCGCCAGGCCGGGCCACGGAGCGCGTTTTGGAGAGTTCTGCCATGTTGGTGGTCTTCTGTTGTCCGGATGTAGCCCGACAGAGTTTATTGCAATGCAGCAAGCTGACGGCCAGCTTTTGTCCAGGCCCCTGGGCCGGGGCCGCCATCGTGATACAGCATCAATTCAGCACATTGCGGTAGAAGTGCTGGGCGGTGTTGTACAGGCCGCGGCGCAGCTCCACCGGCTTGTCGCCATAGGTGAATGACAGCCGCTCGACGCTGAGCAGTGGCGCGCCGGGCGCCACCGCCAGCAAGCCAGCGTCGGCTGCGTTGGCCGCCAGTGCACGGATTTTTTCTTCGGCACGGATCATGCGCACGCCGAACTCGGCTTCGAACATGCCGTACATCGGGCCTTTGTAGTCGGCCAGGCGCTCGGCGCTCAGGCCCTTGAACAGCGCGCCGGGCAGCCAGATGTCGTCGAGCACCACCGGTTTGTCCTGCGCCAGCAGCAGCCGGCGCAGTTGCACCACGGCGTCGCCGCTCTTGCAGGCCAGCAGGCGCGCCACGTCAGCCGGCGCGCGGGTGCGGCGGCAATCCAGCAGGCGCCGGGCCATGCCCAGGCCGCTGCCGTCATCGGGCATCAGGCGCAAGAAGCGGTATTGGGTCTGCTGCTCGGCATGGGTGGCCACAAAGGTGCCCTTGCCCTGGCGGCGCACCAGCAGGTTGCCGGCCGCCAGTTCGTCGATGGCCTTGCGCACCGTGCCCTGGCTGACCTTGAAGCGTGTGGCCAGGTCCTGCTCGCTGGGGATGGCCTCACCGGGCTTCCACACGCCCGACTGCAGCTCCCGCATCAGCAAAGCCTTGATCTGCTGGTACAGCGGGCTGAACGCCGGGCCGGCATCGGCCGGTGTCTCGGGCGGGCCAGCGGGGGCGGACAAGGGCAAAGCAGCAGCCATGGGCCAGCATTGCAGCACAAAGCCCGGCGCGGCATCCATCAACTGCTGACAGATGTCTTATAGATGACAGAAGACAGTCCTTGACCAGCCAGAAACGCGTCGCTGAACGCGGGCCAGCCATGCCTGCTGGCCTACACTCAACCCCGGCTCTTGCGGCCAGCACCACCGGGCGGCGTGCGCACAGGCGACACCTGCCGCGCCCCTCGGGCGGCCGCTGCGGGCCAGCCCGCTTGTCGCCACCAACGCCCCGCCCCCACCAGCCAACCCCCTGGAGCCCCCCATGAGCAAAAAGCCCGTCCGTGTGGCCGTCACCGGCGCTGCCGGCCAGATCGGTTATGCCCTGCTGTTCCGCATCGCCTCCGGCGAAATGCTGGGCAAGGACCAGCCCGTGATCCTGCAGTTGCTGGAGGTGCCGGTTGACGGCCCGCAGAAGGCGCTGAAGGGCGTGATGATGGAGTTGGAGGACTGCGCCTTCCCGCTGCTGGTGGGCATGCAGGCCCACAGTGACCCGATGACCGCCTTCCAGGACACCGATTACGCGCTGCTGGTGGGCTCGATGCCGCGCAAGGCCGGCATGGAGCGCGCCGAGCTGCTGGCCATCAATGGCCAGATCTTCACCGCCCAGGGCAAGGCGCTGAATGCCGTGGCCAGCCGCAACGTGAAAGTGCTGGTGGTGGGCAACCCGGCCAACACCAATGCCTACATCGCGATGAAATCGGCGCCCGACCTGCCGCGCAAGAACTTCACCGCCATGCTGCGGCTGGACCACAACCGCGCACTCAGCCA
>JANNMP010000083.1:0-3705 GCA_031398015.1 Burkholderiaceae bacterium | reverse complement strand
GATGTCGGCAGCCAGCGTCTGGATCATGCCGATCATCAGATGCCCGGCACCACGCTGGCCGCTGACGGTGCTGGCTGTCAGCGCCTGGGTGTGGCGCAGCGCAGTGCGCAGCGTGGGCCCTGGCAGGCGCAGCACGATCTGCTGGAAATCGGCAGCGAACTGCAAGGTGTATGGCCGGGTGCTGTCATACAGCGCAAAGTCACCCGGGCCCAGGTGGGCGCTGCGCCCGTCTTGTTGCACCACACCCTCACCCCGGGTCTGGATGCTGACGAGGAAATAGTCTTCGCTGGCGCGGGCGATCTGCGCCGTGGTGCGGCGCACCGTCTGCGCGCTGGCTGTGACGCGCGACAACTGCAGCGTGGCCAGGGTGTGTGATTCGATGCTGCCGTCGATGCTGCTGGCGCCGGCGCCCGCGTCACAGTCCAGCTGCACATAGGTGTTGCACACCAGGTCGGTCCAGTAGGCCAGGCGCTGGCTGGGTGCCACGCTGGCGGTGCTGATGGCTTGGTGCATGCAAACCAGCTTAGCCCAGCGCCGGTCGGTCAACAACGCTGGTTCGCCCAGGCAAGTCTGGCGCCACGGCCAGACAAGCCGGCCAGCACGTGCCTGCATAGCATGTGGGTTCACCCCAGCCCTGGAGCACCCCATGCCCGTCTCGCACCCGAAGTTCCGCGCCGCCGCCGTGCAGGCCGCGCCGGTGTTCCTCGACCTGGACGCCGGCATCGACAAGGCCGTGGCGCTGATTGCCGAAGCTGCCGGCGCCGGCGCCAAGCTGATCGCCTTCCCAGAGACCTGGCTGCCCGGCTACCCCTGGTTCATCTGGCTGGATTCACCGGCCTGGGGCATGCAGTTCATCCAGCGCTACCACGACAACGCGCTGGTCTACGGCTCGCCGCAGGCGCAGCGCCTGGCGGATGCCGCCAAAGCAAATGCCATCACCGTGGTGATGGGCCACAGTGAAAAAGCCGGTGGCAGCCTTTACATGGGCCAATGGACCATCGGCGCCGACGGCGCCACCGTGGCCACCCGGCGCAAGCTCAAACCCACGCATGTCGAGCGCACCATCTTTGGTGAAGGCGACGGCAGTGACCTGAGCGTGCACGACACACCGCTGGGCCGCCTGGGCGCGCTGTGCTGCTGGGAGCACCTGCAGCCGCTGTCGAAATACGCGATGTATGCGCAGAACGAGCAGGTGCATGTGGCCGCCTGGCCCAGCTTCTCGCTGTACCGGGGCGGTGCCCATGCGCTGGGCGCCGAAGTCAACACCGCCGCCAGCCGCATCTATGCGGTCGAAGGCCAGTGCTTTGTGCTGGCGCCCTGCGCCACGGTGTCGGCCGACATGATCCAGACGCTGTGCGGTGACGACCCGATGAAGCGCCAGTTGCTGCTCGAAGGCGGCGGCTTTGCCGGCATCTACGCGCCCGACGGCCAGCTGATCAGCCAGCCGCTGCCCGAAGGCCAGGAAGGCCTGGTCTATGCCGACATCGACTTGGGGCTGATCTCCTTGGCCAAGGCCGCCGCCGACCCGGCGGGCCACTATTCGCGCCCCGACGTGACCCGACTGCTGCTGGACAAAACGCCGCGTGAGCGGGTGGTGCTGCAGGCCGCACCTGCCGCGCCCGCCAGCGCGGCCGAGGTGCAGTGATGGCGGGCTTTGCCTACACCCAGGAAGCGCTGGCGCTGCAGCAGCGCTTCGACACCAGCGCCTTGGCCGCCGCCGAGCTGCAAGTGATCGTGCACGACGCGCTGTCACCCCAAGACCGTGCCTTCATCGCCGGCGCCGAGATGTTCTGGCTGGCCAGCGTTGACCCGCAGGGCATGCCCACGGTCAGCTTCAAGGGCGGCGCGCCGGGCTTTGTGCGCATGCCCGATGACCGCACGCTGCAGTTCCCTTGCTTCGACGGCAACGGCATGTTCTTCTCGATGGGCAACATCGCCGCCACGGCCCAGGTGGGCCTGTTGTTCATGAACTTCGAAACACCGAGCCGGCTTCGGGTGCAGGGCCGCGCGGTGTTGACCGATGACCCGGCCACCGTCGGCCAATGGCCGGGCGCGCAGTTTGCGGTGCAGGTGCAGATCAGCGCGCTGATCACCAACTGCCCACGCTACATCCCGAAGATGCAACGCCTGGCCGGCTCACGCTACGTGCCCGATGGGCAGACCGGCCATGCGCCGGTCCCGGGCTGGAAGCGCATCGACGCGATCCAGGGTGTGCTGCCGCAGCGTGACCAGCACAAGGCCGATGCGGTGGGCGGGCTGATCAGCATGGACGACTGGGGCGCGATGGTGGCCAAGGGGGATCCGCTGGCTTGAGCGCTGTGGCCTCTGGCTTGCGCCGTCACTGGACAGCCATGGCCGGCAGTGTGAGCATGTTGGCAAACCCCAGCACCGTCGCCCGACGCCAAGGAGCCCCCTCATGGCCGACCCCCACGTCGCCACCATCACCCAGTTGCGCAACATCCAGGCCAAGACCGGCCAGACCATCGCCGCATTGCACGCGGTGCTGGCAACCAGTGGGCTGGCCAAGACCGCCGAGCGCCGCCATCTGCTGATGGAGAAGTTCAAGCTGGGCTACGGTGATGCCAATGCCGTGGCGCTGTTCTACGGCAAGCCCTTGCCAGCGCTGGACGGCGCGGCACCGGTGGCAGCCCCTGCCACTGCCAGTGCTGACCCGCTGGACGCCATCTACGCCGGCGCCAAGGCGCCACTGCGGCCGTTGCACCTGGCCGTGCTGCAAGTGGTGCAAGGCTTCGGTGCCTTCGAGCAAGCCCCCAAGAAGGCCTACACCAGCCTGCGCCGGCAAAAGCAATTTGCCATGGTCGGCCCGGCCACCAAAGAGCAAGTCGAGATCGGCCTGAATGCCAAGGGCTTGCCCGCCAACCCCAGGCTGAAGGCCATGCCCGCAGGCGGCATGTGCCAGTACACCGTGCGCATTGGCAGCGCCGCCGAGATCGATGCCGACCTGCAGGGCTGGCTGCGGGCGGCCTACGACGCGGCGGGTTGAGTTCGAATGGCCGGGCCATCGTCGGCCGGCACGCCAACCAGCTTGGCCGCCTGCAGCGCGCGCACCGGCCGCACCTCGATGCTGCCGTGCTGCGCCGGCGGAATGCCGGCAGCGATCTGGATCGCTTCATTCAGGTCTTTCGCGTCCACCAGGTAGAAGCCGGCCAGCATCTCCTTGGTTTCGGCAAACGGACCGTCGAACAGCGTCATCTCGCCGTTGCGCACGCGCACCGTGGTGGCGGTGTGGCTGCCGTGCAGCGGCTCGGCGGCCAGCAGGCGTTGGCTGCCCGCCAGTTGTTGGGCGTAGTCGGCACACACTGAGTCAGGGCAGGCTGACCAGTGCGCCGCGTCCAGGTACACCAGGCAGAGGTACTTCACGGCGTGGCCGCCAGCGTTTTGGCCAGCACTGCCAATTGATCGGTGGCAACGCCCCAGCCATCGTGGAAGCCCATCTGCAGGTGGGCCTCGCGGTCGGCCAGTGTCCAGTGGCGGGCCACAGCGGTGTACCGCGTCATGGCCGGTCCTTGGCCGCCGCCCAGGTCGTCGAACGTGAGGATCAGCGTCATGAAGGGCTTGGCCGACGGCAGCCAGGCGCTGGTGTAGGCGTCGGTGGTCACGATGCGGTGATTGGGCACCACGTCCAGATACACACCGGGGTTGGGCATCTCCTGGCCGTCGGGCCCGCGCATCACGATCAGGCAG
>JANNMP010000027.1:0-8495 GCA_031398015.1 Burkholderiaceae bacterium | reverse complement strand
AGCAGGTTCAGACCAGCACGCGCTCGATGCCGCCAGCATTGGCGCGCGCCACGTACTGCGGCAGCCAGTCTTCACCCAAAATCTTGCGCGCCATCTCGACCACGATGTAGTCGGCTTCGAGCAGGCCGTTGGCCATGTCGCCCTCATAGCGGCTCAAGCCCTGCAGGCAGCTGGGGCAGCTGGTGAGGATCTTGACGTTGGCATTGGCGGCCACGGTTCCCGTGGCACGCAGGGCTGCTTCATCGGCGCGCAGCTCTTCTTCCTTGCGAAAGCGCACCTGGGTGGCGATGTCAGGCCGGGTGACGCCCAGCGTGCCGCTTTCACCGCAGCAGCGCTCGCTCTTCAGCACATTGGGGCCGACCAGCGCCTTCACCGTCTTCATCGGCTCCTGCAGCTTCATCGGGCTGTGGCAGGGGTCGTGGTACAGGTAGCCCGCCGCGCCCGCGCTGGGCAGGGTGATGCCCTTTTCCAGCAGGTATTCATGGATGTCGATGATGCGGCTGCCGGGGAAGATCTCCTCGAATTTGTAGCCCTGCAGCTGGTCATAGCAGGTGCCGCAGCTGACCACCACGGTCTTGATGTCGAGGTAGTTCAGCGTGTTGGCCACGCGGTGGAACAGCACCCGGTTGTCGGTGATGATCTGTTCGGCTTTGTCGAACTGGCCGCTGCCGCGCTGCGGGTAGCCGCAGCACAGATAACCCGGCGGCAGCACGGTCTGCACCCCGGCGTGCCACAGCATCGCCTGCGTGGCCAGGCCCACCTGGCTGAACAGCCGCTCCGAGCCGCAGCCGGGGAAATAAAACACCGCTTCGGTCTCGGCGGTGGTGGCCACCGGGTTGCGGATGATGGGCACGTAGTCGCGGTCTTCGATGTCCAGCAGCGCGCGTGCGGTCTTCTTCGGCAGGCCGCCGGGCAGCTTCTTGTTGATGAAGTGGATCACCTGCTCACGCACCGGCGCGGCACCCAGCGTGGCTGGCGGCGCGCTGGTCTGCTTGCGCGCCGCGAGCTTGAGCACCTCATTCGCCAGCCGCTGGGCCTTGAAGCCGATGCCCACCATCGCGCCGCGCACCAGCTTGATGGTCTGCGGGCTGGTGGCGTTGAGCATCAGCATGGCCGCCGCATTGCCGGGGCGGAACGTCTTCTGCCCCATCTTGCGCAGCAGGTTGCGCATGTTCATCGACACATCGCCGAAGTCGATCTTCACCGGGCAGGGGGTCAGGCATTTGTGGCACACGGTGCAGTGGTCGGCCACGTCCTCGAACTCATGCCAGTGCTGGATGCTGATGCCGCGGCGGGTCTGCTCTTCGTACAGGAAGGCCTCGACCAGCAGGCTGGTGGCCAGGATCTTGTTGCGTGGGCTGTACAGCAGGTTGGCGCGTGGCACATGGGTGGCGCACACCGGCTTGCACTTGCCGCAGCGCAGGCAGTCCTTGATGCTGTCGGCAATGGCGCCGATGTCGCTCTGTTGCATGATCAATGACTCATGCCCCATCAGGCCGAAGCTGGGCGTGTAGGCATGGCTCAGGTCGGCTGCATGCACCTGCGCGTCGGCACTGCCCAGGGCTGCGAGCGCCGCACCACGCAGCAGCTTGCCCTTGTTGAAGCGGCCTTCGGGGTCGATGCGGGCCTTGTAATCAGTGAAGGCCGCCATCTCGGCGTCACTGAGGAATTCAAGCTTGGTGATGCCGATGCCATGCTCGCCGCTGATCACGCCGCCCAAGCTGCGGGCCAGCGCCATGATGCGGGCCACCGCCTCATGCGCGGTTTGCAGCATGGCGTAGTTGTCGGAGTTGACGGGGATGTTGGTGTGCACATTGCCGTCACCGGCATGCATGTGCAGCGCCGCCCAGGTGCGGCCGCGCAGCACCTCGGCATGGATGCGCTTGAAGGCGGCCACCGTCGGCGCAAACGCCGCGCCGGCAAAGATCGCTTCCAGCGGCTTGAGCACTTGCTGCTTCCAGCTGGCGCGCTGGCTGTGGTCTTGCAGCTGGTCGAACAGGCTGCGTTCACCGGCCGCCGGCTTGGCATCGATGTTGTCCAGCCAGCCCTGCCACTGCATGCGCACCCCATGCAGCAGGGCCTGGGCCTGCTGCACCCGGTCTTCCAGCAACTCGGCGCTGGGGATGGCGCTGGCATCGTCGGCCTGGCCCAGCGGCAGGCTGCCGGTGCCGACAAAGGCCTCCAGCGCGTCGATCAGTTCCAGCTTGTTGCGCAGGCTCAGCTCGATGTTGATGCGCTCGATGCCGAGCGTGTATTCGCCCATGCGCTCCAGCGGGATCACCACGTCTTCATTGATCTTGAAGGCATTGGTGTGGCGGGCGATGGCTGCGGTGCGCTTGCGGTCGAGCCAGAACTTCTTGCGTGCGTCAGCGCTGACGGCCACAAAGCCTTCACCACCACGGCTGTTGGCGATGCGAACCACCTCGCTGGTGGCACGGGCCACTGCGTTTTCATCGTCGCCGACGATGTCGCCGACCAGCACCATCTTGGGCAAGCCACCCTTTTTGCTCTTGGTGGTGTAGCCCACCGCCTTCAGGTAGCGGTCGTCCAGGTGCTCCAGGCCGGCCAGGATGGCGCCGCCCTTCTTCGCATCGTCGAACAGAAAGTTCTTGATCTCGACGATGCTGGGCACCGATTGGATCGGGTTGCCGAAGAACTCCAGGCACACGGTGCGCACAAACGCGGGCATCTTGTGCACCACCCAGCGCGCGCTGGTGATCAGGCCGTCGCAGCCTTCTTTCTGGATGCCGGGCAGTCCGGCCAGAAACTTGTCGGTCACGTCCTTGCCCAGGCCCTCTTTGCGGAAGGTGGCGCCGGGGATGTCGAGCCGCTCGGTCTTCTCCAGCAGCTTGCCGGTGGCGTCGAACCAGCGCAGCTCGAAGCTGGCCAGCGGCGCGTCGTGGATCTTGCCCAGGTTGTGGTTCAGGCGGGTCACTTCCAGCCACTTGGCCTGCGGTGTCACCATGCGCCAAGAGGCCAGGTTGTCCAGCGCCGTGCCCCACAGCACCGCCTTCTTGCCACCGGCGTTCATCGCGATGTTGCCGCCCACGCAACTGGCCTCGGCACTGGTGGGGTCGACCGCAAACACATGGCCGGCACGCTCGGCCGCGTCGGCCACACGTTGGGTGACGACGCCGGCACCCGTCCACACCGTGGCCACCTGGTGGTCGACGCCGGGCAGGTCGATGAACTCGACCTCGCCCATCTGTTCGAGCTTTTCGGTGTTGATCACCGCGCTGCGCCAGGTCAGCGGCACCGCGCCGCCGGTGTAGCCGGTGCCACCGCCGCGCGGGATGATGGTCAGGCCCAGCTCGACACAGCCGGCCACCAGCGCGGCCATCTGGGCCTCGGTGTCGGGGGTGAGCACCACGAACGGGTACTCGACCCGCCAGTCGGTCGCATCGGTCACATGCGACACCCGCGACAGGCCGTCGAACTTGATGTTGTCTTTGGCAGTGGCGCGGCCCAGCAGCTTGCGGCTGCGGTTGCGCAGGTTGTGCACGGTGTCGAAGTGGGCGGCAAAGCGTTGCACCGCAGCCTGCGCCATCTGCAGCAGTTCACCGACATGGCCATCGCGCGCCGCGTCCGCCGCCGGTGTTCGGCGTTGCGCCACTTCATGCAGGCGGTGGTTCAGCGCGTCGATCAGCAAGCCCCGGCGCTTGGGGTTGTGCAGCAGGTCGTCTTCGAGATACGGGTTGCGCTGCACCACCCAGATGTCGCCCAGCACCTCGTAGAGCATGCGTGCCGAGCGGCCGGTGCGGCGCTCACTGCGCAGCAGATCCAGCAGCGCCCAGGCCCGCACGCCCAGCAGCCGCAACACGATCTCGCGGTCGGAGAACGAGGTGTAGTTGTAGGGGATCTCGCGCAGCCGGGGCGCGCTCGCCACGTCGGCAGTGCGCTGGGCCAGCTGGGACAGATCGATCGGTGCGTTCATGGGGGCGGCGCTTGGGCCTTGCGTGGCTTGCATGCCAAGGGCGCCGGGTCAGCTGTGGGAAGCATGCGATTATCGCAGCGCAGCATGCACCAGGCCCCGGGCTGCAGCCCTTGCCCCGTGCATGCTGGCGGGTTAATCCCGTTGCAGCGCCGGGTGCGCGTGTGACAGAAACGGGCCTGTCATCAAACACCGACACACTCGGCACCTTTGCGCTGGTTCCCCGTTTTGTTCGACACCCCGGAGACGACATGAATTTGACATTCCAAGCCGCTGCGTTGGCCGCTGCCGCTGCGCTGGCTTTGCCGGCACAGGCCCAGACCGAGGTGCAGTGGTGGCACTCGATGGGCGGCGCCCTGGGCGAATGGGTGAACGACCTCGCCAATGATTTCAACGCCAGCCAGAAAGACTACAAGGTGGTGCCCACCTTCAAGGGCAGCTATGACCAGAGCATGACAGCGGCGAGCGCCGCCTTCCGCGCCGGCAACGCGCCCAACATCCTGCAGGTGTTCGAAGTGGGCACCGCCACGATGATGGCCAGCAAGGGCGCCATCGTGCCAGTGGCCAAGGTGATGACCGACGCCGGCTACAAGTTCGACCCCAGCGTGTACGTGGGCGCGGTGGCGGGCTACTACACCGCGCCGAACGGCCAGATGCTGAGCTTCCCGTTCAACAGCTCCACACCCGTGTTCTATTACAACAAGGACGCCTTCAAGGCCGCCGGGCTCGACCCCGACAAGGCCCCGGGCACCTGGCCCGAGGTGGCGCTGGCCGCCGCCAAGCTCAAAGCCAGCGGCCACAAGTGCCCGTTCACCACCAGCTGGCAGAGCTGGACCCAGCTGGAGAGTTTCTCGGCCTGGCACAACGTGGCCTTTGCCACCAAGGCCAACGGCTTCGGCGGGCTCGACACCCGCCTGGTGATCAACACGCCGCTGCATGTGCGCCACATCGAGAACCTGGCCAACATGAGCAAGCAGGGCTTGTTTGTCTACAAGGGCCGCGCCAACGTACCCGACGCCACCTTCCCGTCGGGTGAATGCGCGATGTACACCGGCAGTTCGGCGTTGTACGGCACCGTGTCGAAGAACGCCAAATTCGCCTATGGCATGAGCACCCTGCCCTTCTATCCTGACGTGCCGGGCGTGCCGCAGAACACCGTGATCGGCGGCGCCAGCCTATGGGTGATGTCCGGCAAGAAGCCTGAGGAGTACAAGGCGGTGGCCGCATTCTTCAACCACCTGTCGAACGTGGACGTGCAGAGCAAGAGCCACCAGCGCACCGGCTACCTGCCGATCACCAAGGCCGCGTTCGAGGCCACCGACAAGAGCGGCTTCTACAAGAAGAACCCCGGCACCGATGTGGCGGTGACACAGATGATCCGCAAGACCACCGACAAATCGCGCGGCATCCGCCTGGGCAACATGGTGCAGATCCGCACCGTGATCGACGAGGAAATGGAGCAGGTGTGGTCGGGCAAGAAAGGCGCGAAGGAAGCGCTGGATTCAGCCGTGTCGCGTGGCAATGAGCTGCTGGAGCGGTTCGAGAAAGCAAACAAAGGCTGACATTGGCTGCTGAGAAGCGCGTCCTCTTCAATTCGCGCTGGCTGCCCTGGCTGCTGCTGGCGCCACAGCTGGTGGTGATTGCGGTGTTCTTCTTCTGGCCTGCGGGCCAGGCGCTGGTGCAGTCGCTGCAGCAGCAGGACGCCTTCGGCACCCATGTCGAATGGGTGGGCCTCGAGAACTTCCGCCGGCTGTTCTCTGACCCGCTCTATTTCGACAGCTTCAAGACCACGCTGGTGTTCTCGGTGCTGGTGGCGGGTCTGGGCATCAGCATCAGCCTGTTGCTGGCGGTGATGGCCGACCGCATCATCCGGGGCGCCACCTTCTACAAGACGCTGCTGATCTGGCCGTATGCGGTGGCGCCTGCGGTGGCTGGCGTGTTGTGGCTGTTCATGTTTGCGCCCAGCATCGGCGTGGTGGCCTGGTACCTGCGGGTCTACGGCTTTGAATGGAACCACCTGCTCAACGGCAACCACGCGATGGGGCTGATCGTGATGGCGGCTGTGTGGAAGCAACTCTCCTACAACTTCCTGTTCTTCCTGGCTGGCTTGCAGAGCATCCCCAAGAGCCTGATCGAAGCGGCGGCCATCGACGGCGCGCGGCCCTGGCGGCGCTTCTGGACCATCGTCTTCCCGCTGCTGTCGCCCACCAGCTTCTTCCTGCTGGTGATCAACGTGGTCTATGTGTTCCTCGACACCTTTGCCATCGTCGATGCCAGCACCCACGGCGGGCCAGGCAAGGAGACCGAGATCCTGGTCTACAAGCTGTACTACGACGGCTTCAAAGGCATGGACCTGGGCTCGTCGGCGGCGCAATCGGTGGTGCTGATGGTGATCGTGGTGCTGCTGACCATCGTGCAGTTCAAGTATGTGGAACGGCGGGTGAACTACTGATGGCGCACGCCGCAACACACGCAATGGCCCAACACCATGGTTGAGCGGCGCCCATGGCTGAACCTGCTGTCGCACGCGGTGCTGCTGCTGGGCGTGGTGGTGGTGGCGTTTCCGGTCTACCTCACCTTTGTGGCGGCCAGCCACACCACGCAGGACATCGTGCAGGCGCCGATGCCGCTGCTGCCGGGTGGACATTTCTGGCAGAGCATCACCGACGCCTTGGGCGGCAACATCTCGGGGCCGGGCAGCAAGGCGCCGGTGGCGCAGATGTTGAAGGTCAGCCTGATCAGCGCGCTGGTGATCGCGGTGGCCAAGATCAGCATCTCGCTGCTGTCGGCGTTTGCCATCGTCTACTTTCGCTTCCGCTTCAAGATGTTCTTCTTCTGGGCCATCTTCGTCACGCTGATGCTGCCAGTGGAAGTGCGCATCTCGCCCACCTACAAGGTGGTCAGCGATCTGGGCATGCTCAACAGCTATGCCGGGCTGACGATCCCGCTGATTGCGTCGGCCACCGCCACCTTCCTGTTCCGGCAGTTCTTCCTGACCGTGCCCGATGAGCTGGTGGAAGCCTCGCGCATCGACGGCGCCGGGCCGATGCGCTTTTTCAAGGACGTGCTGGTGCCGCTGTCGTCCACATCGATCGCTGCACTGTTCGTGATCCAGTTCATCTACGGCTGGAACCAATACCTGTGGCCGCTGCTGGTGACCACCGAGGAGCGCATGTACCCCATCGTGCTGGGCATCCAGCGCATGATCTCGGGCGGCGATGCAGCCAATGAGTGGAACCTGGTGATGGCCACCGCGCTGCTGGCCATGCTGCCGCCGGCACTGGTGGTCATCGGCATGCAGAAATGGTTCGTCAAGGGTCTGGTCGACAGCGAAAAATAACAACGAAGGCACACGCACCCATGGGCGCAATCAGCATCCGCAACGTCACCAAGCAATACGGCCATGGCCCCAAAGCCAACCAGGTGATCCACGGCGTGTCGGCCGACATTGCCGACGGTGAATTCATCGTCATCGTCGGCCCCAGCGGCTGTGGCAAGAGCACGCTGCTGCGCATGGTGGCTGGGCTCGAAGAGATCAGCGGCGGCGAGATCAGCATCGGTGGGCGGGTGGTCAACGATGTGGAGCCGGCCGACCGCGACATCGCGATGGTGTTCCAGAACTATGCGCTGTACCCGCACATGAGCGTTTTCGAGAACATGGCGTATGGCCTGAAGATCGCGCGCGTTCCGCCCGACGAGATTCGCGCGCGCGTGGACGTCGCGGCAAAAATTCTCGAACTCGGGCCATTCCTGCTGCGCAAGCCGCGGGAACTATCCGGGGGACAGCGCCAGCGCGTGGCAATGGGGCGCGCCATCGTGCGAAAGCCCCAGGTGTTTCTATTCGACGAGCCGTTGAGCAACCTGGATGCGAAGCTGCGCGCCCAGACCCGGCTGGAGATCCAGAAGCTGCACCGCGAGCTCGGTATCACCTCCTTGTTCGTGACGCACGACCAGGTGGAGGCGATGACGCTGGCGCAGCGCATGATCGTCATGCATGCTGGCGTCATGGAACAATTCGGGACGCCCGAAGAGGTTTACACCCAGCCGGCAACAACCTTTGTCGCCAGCTTCATTGGCTCTCCGCCCATGAATTTGCTGCGTGATGCGCCGGGCGCCAAGCCGGGCACGATTGTCGGTATCCGGCCCGAACACCTGGATATCACATCGACGGGCTGGGGCCTCAAGGTGGAAGCGGTCGAGATGCTCGGCGCCGAGCGCCTGGTGTACGGGCGTTGGGCGCAGGGCCGCGATCAGGAGATGGTGATCGTGCGCACCGAGGAGTCGGATGCGGTTCCGGCGCTGGGCACAACCATTCATGTCACGCCGCGGGCCGACCGTCTGCATCAGTTCGACGCGGCCTCCGGCAAGCGCCTATGAGCCTTGACGCGGCGCACTGGCCGTATCCGGCGTGGGTCGCGCACCGGGGCGCCGGCAAGCTGGCGCCAGAGAACACCCTGGCCGCCTTTCGCTTCGGCGCGGAGCATGGCTACCGCATGTTCGAATGCGACGTCAAGCTCAGCCAGGATGGTGTGCCCTTCCTGCTGCATGACGCCACATTGGAACG
>JANNMP010000797.1:0-2970 GCA_031398015.1 Burkholderiaceae bacterium | reverse complement strand
CCGGTGAAGCCGCTGCGGTGGACGACATCCGCTTTGCGTCGCAGACCGCTTACCTGACGCGCCAGCTGCTCGATGCGATGGGCATGCGGGCGCTGGAGCAGCGGCAGCAGGCCGGTGCGGCAGCGGCCGACCAAGCTGCTGACCCAGCGGCCCTGGCCGCAGCGCTGGACCACGCCCGCGCACTGATCCAGCGCCAGGCCCGCGCCCATGTCGAGCAGCGCTTTGCACTGTTCGGCAAACCCGCCACCGAGGCCTTCATGACCGAGGTGGCGGTGGCCCGCCCACTGGGCCGCATGAGCCCGGCCGACATGGACCGCATGAAGCTGGCCGTGGCGCGCATGGCCAGGCGCCTGGCGCAGCGCCACAGCCACCGGCGCCGCATCACGCTGCGCGGCCAGCTCGATTTGCGCCGCACCATGCGCGCCAACGCCGGCCATGACGGCGTGCCGGTGAACCTGCACTTCAAGCACAAGCGCCAGGACAAGCCCCGCATCCTGGTGGTGTGTGATGTGTCGGGCTCGGTGGTGGCGCATGTGCGCTTCTTGCTGCTGTTCTTGTATGCGCTGCAAGGCACGGTGGCCGACTTGCGCAGCTTTGCGTTCAGCCACCGGCTGCGTGACGTGGGAACAGCGCTGGCGCAACTGCCGTTCGACGACGCGATGGCGCTGATCCTGCGCGAGGTGGGCAACGGCTCCACTGACTACGGCCAGGCCTGGGCCGACCTGCATGAGCAGCACTGGGGTCTGGTCGATGGCCGCACCACCGTGCTGGTGCTGGGTGACGGCCGCAGCAACCACACCGATCCGCGGCTGGATCTGTTCGCCGAACTGGCCCACCGCGCCAAGCGCGTGGTGTGGCTCAGCCCCGAGGCGCCTGGCCGCTGGGGCACCGGTGACAGCTGTCTGCTGCAGTACCGGCCGTTTTGCAACCACCTGGCCCATGCGGCCACGGCGGCTGACCTGGAACGCGCCATCGATGAAGCGCTGTCGGCCTACGGTTGATGCGTCTGACCCCACAGCCCACGAAAGACAGCAAGCCATGGCCATCTTCAACCCCCGCGCACTGCTGCCTGGTGATGCACCCGGCGCCTGGGGCCAGCCGGTGCCCGTCAGCTATGACCAGCGTGATGTGCTGCTGTATGCAGTGGGCATTGGCTGCCAGGATTTGCGCTTCACATTCGAGCGCCAGCCGCAGTTTGCGGTCTTCCCCACGTTTGCCATCCGCTGGGGCAGCCTGGGTGTGCAGATCGACCGCACGGCGCTGCCAGCCTCACCAGGGCCGCTGACCATCGACGCCGAGCGCTGCATCGAGCAACTGGCGCCGCTGCCGCTGCCGGGCGGCGGGGGCGCTGCCACGGTGCAGGTGCGATCACGCCTGCTGGCGGTGCACCCGCGTGGCAAGGGCAGTGCCTTCAGTGAATACGAGACCGAGGTGGCCGATGCCAGCGGCCAGGTGTGTGTGCGCATCACCACCGGCTTGTTTTTGCGCGGCGTGGCGGCGCTGGGCGACATCACGCCGTTTGAGGGCGCGGGCTTGAGCCGGTCGGTGCGCCTGGTGGCGCCCGAGCGTGCTGCGGATGTGGTGGTCAGCGCGCCCATCTCGGCGCAGCAGGCAGCAATCTATCGGCTGTCAGGCGACTTCAACCCGCTGCACATCGACCCCCAGGCAGCGGCCTTCGGCGGCTTCCCGGCGCCGATCCTGCATGGGCTGTGCACCTACGGCCATATCGCGCAACTGCTGCTGGGCGCACTGTGCGGCGGTGATGCAGCGCGCTTCAAACAATTCAAGGCGCGCTTCTCGGCGCCGGTCTATCCGGGTGACAGGCTGGACGTGCTGGCCTGGCACGACGGCCCTGGGCGGGTGCTGGTGCAAGCCCGGGTGCTGGGTGGCCTGGGTGGCGACCGCACGGTGGTCAACAACGCTTGCTTCGATCACAGCTGACAAGGAGACACGATGCCCACAACACTCGACACCGGAACCCCCGACCTGCTGGCCACGCTGGACGCAGGCGTGCTCACGCTGACGCTGAACCGGCCTGCCGCCCGCAACGCCATGTCACGCGGCATGAACCAGGCGCTGCAAACACAGTTGGCCGATGCCGAGTTCAACCCGGCGGTGAAGTGCGTGGTGCTCACTGGCGCCGGCGCCGGTTTTTGTGCAGGCGGTGACGTCAAGGGCATGGCCGCATCACAGGACGGCACCGTGGGCGCGCTGAGCATCGACGAAGCCATCCACCGCCAGCGTGTCAACCAGCGTGCCACTGCTGGCAAGTTGTTCAAGATGCCCAAGCCCACGCTGGCGGCGCTGCCCGGTGCCGCAGCCGGTGCCGGCCTGGCGCTGGCGCTGGCCTGTGATTTGCGCATCATGGCCAGCAGCGCGGTGATGACCACCGCGTTTGCGCGGGTGGGCTTCTCGGGCGACTACGGCGGCACCTACTTTCTCACCCAGCTGGTGGGCTCGGCCAAGGCGCGCGAGCTGTACTTTCTGAGTGAGCGGATCGGCGCCGACGAAGCCTTGCGCCTGGGCCTGGCCAACTGGGTGTGCACGCCGGAGACGCTGGCCGCCAAGACGCAGGAGATTGCGCGCCGCCTGGCCAACGGCCCCAGCGTGGCCTACCGCTACATGAAAGAGAACCTCAACCGCGCCATGGCCGGTGACGTGGACGACTGCATGGACCTGGAGGCCACCCACCACATCCACTGCGGCCAGACCGACGACCACCGCGAAGCCACCAAGGCCTTCGTCGACAAACGTGAGCCGGTGTTCCATGGCTGCTGACACCATGGCCACCACCATCGACACCAACCACGCGGCTGGCATGCCCCGCGCCCAGGCCATCGCCGAGCTGACCGCGCCGGGCCAGCCGTATGAACTGGTCGAGGCGGTCGTCAACGGCCGCGCCGTGCGGCTGTTTGCCAATGCACCGCAGTCGCTGCGCGCGCTGTTCGAAGCCACCGCCAGCAACCTGCC
>JANNMP010000792.1:0-4021 GCA_031398015.1 Burkholderiaceae bacterium | reverse complement strand
CCGGCAACACGGCAGTGCAACCGCAGCTCTACACACAGCTCGTGCGTGACGGCAACCCGCCCCCGGGCGAGTCGAGCTTCTACTTCACCTTCACCGGCCCGGCCATGTACACCGAGGCCAGCAAGTTCCGCAAGATCGAGTTCAAGGACATCGAATCGGCCGACAAGGACAAAAAGTCGGTCGACCATGACAAGGCGGCCGACAACGGCTGGGTGGCGATGGTGCAGCATTACTTCGCCAGCGCCTGGCTGCTGAGCGACAAGGCGCCGCGTGAGTTCCGCACCGCCAAGGTCAGCAACAACCTGTATTCGATCGCCATGGTGGTGCCGCTGGGCGAGGTGGCGCCAGGCGCGCGCACCAGCCACCAGGCCACGCTGTTTGCCGGCCCGCAAGAGGAGAAAAAGCTCGAAGCCCTGGCCCCGGGGCTTGAGCTGGTCAAGGACTACGGCTGGCTCACCATCCTGAGCAAGCCGCTGTTCTGGCTGCTCGACCAGCTGCACAAGATCCTGGGCAACTGGGGCTGGGCCATCGTGGCCCTGGTGGTGCTGCTGAAGATCGCGTTCTACTGGCTCAACGCCAGCGCCTATCGCAGCATGGGCAAGATGAAGGCCGTCAACCCCAAGGTGATGGAGATGCGCGAGCGCTACAAGGACAAGCCGCAGCAGATGCAGCAGGAAATGATGCGCATCTACCGCGAGGAGAAGGTCAACCCGCTGGGTGGCTGCCTGCCCATCTTTGTGCAGATGCCGTTCTTCATCGCGCTGTACTGGGTGCTGCTGTCGAGCGTGGAAATGCGCAACGCGCCCTGGATCGGCTGGATCACCGACCTGGCGGCCAAAGACCCGTACTTCATCCTGCCGCTGCTGATGACCGCCAGCACCATGTTCCAGACCTGGCTCAACCCCACGCCGCCTGACCCGGTGCAGGCCAAGCTGATGTGGTTCATGCCGCTGATCTTCAGCGTGATGTTCTTCTTCTTCCCCGCCGGCCTGGTGCTGTACTGGTTGACCAACAACGTGCTGGGCATTGCCCAGCAGTGGTTCATCAACCGCCAGCTGGGGCTGAACAAATAGCGGTCGCCGCGTGGCCGGCAACGTGGCCGGCAATGTGACCAGCCGCAGATGTGACGCGCGGCACGGCAGCACATCACGGCTCCCCCGTCCAGGGGTTCCGGACTGCCGGTGATCGGCCGATGATGGGTTGACGGGCCCAAGCGCGAAGCGCGTTGAGGCCCACCGCTCATGCGGGGTCCACCCGGTGCCGCCCGGCACCGGCCCTGGAACGTGCAAAGGGCCTGCCCACGCGGGCAGCCCGCGTTCCACCCCGCGCCAACTGCCAGGCCGGCACGCTGCACCACAATCTGCAGCGTGCCGGCCCCAGACCCCCACCACAACACCCACCCCGACCCCATTGCCGCCATCGCCACCGCCCCTGGGCGCGGCGCGGTGGGCATCGTGCGGGTCTCCGGTGTCGGCCTGGCGGCGCTGGTGCTGGCGCTGTGCGGCCGCGTGCTTGTGCCGCGCCAGGCCTGCTACTTGCCGTTTCGCGGCGCCGACGGCCAGGCGATCGACCAGGGCCTGGCGATCTGGTTTCCAGCGCCGCGGTCCTCCACCGGTGAAGACGTGCTGGAGCTGCAGGCCCACGGCGGCCCGGTGGTGCTGCAATTGCTGCTGGCGCGCTGCCTGCAGGCGGGGGCCGAACCCGACCCGGCCAGCGGCCTTGCCAACACCCCACGCCTGCGGCTGGCCCAGCCCGGTGAATTCACCCAGCGCGCGTTCTTGAACGACAAGCTCGACCTGGCCCAGGCCGAGGCCGTGGCCGACCTGATCGATGCCAGCACCGAGGCGGCAGCGCGCTCGGCAGGCCGCTCGCTGTCGGGCGTGTTTTCGCAGCAGATCGAGGCCCTGCGCCAACGCACCGTGCGCCTGCGCATGCTGGTCGAAGCGACGCTGGACTTCCCCGACGAAGAAATCGATTTCCTGCAACAGGCCGACGCCCATGGCCAGCTCGATGCCATCGACACAACGCTGGCCCAGGTGCAGGCCGGCGCGCGCCAGGGCGCGTTGCTGCGCGACGGCCTGCAGGTGGTGCTGGCCGGCCAACCCAATGTGGGCAAGAGCAGCCTGCTCAACGCCCTGGCCGGGGCCGAGCTGGCCATCGTCACCGCCGTGCCCGGCACCACCCGCGACAAGGTCAGCCAGACAGTCCAGATCGACGGCGTGCCGCTGCATGTGACCGACACCGCCGGCCTGCGCGACGAGGCCGATACCGATGGTGAAGTCGAGCGCATCGGCATCGCCCGCAGCTGGGCGGCGATTGCCGAGGCCGATGCGGTGATCTTTCTGCACGACCTGGGCCGCCGCGGCCAGCCTGGCTATGAAGCCGCTGAAGACCGCATCGCCCAGCGCCTGGCCAGCGTGGCGCCCAGCCGCCTGCTGCAGGTGCACAACAAGGCCGACAGCGTGGCCGCGCCTGCGGCGGCGGCAGCGGCGGCAGACGGCGGCATCAGCCTGTCGGCCCGCACCGGCGCCGGCCTGGACGGCTTGCGCCAGGCGCTGTTGCAGCGCGCCGGCTGGCAGGCCGCCACCGAGGGTGTGTTCATCGCCCGCAAGCGCCATCTGCTGGCCTTGCAGCGCTGTGCCGGCCACCTGCAGGCTGCGCGTGGCCATGCGGCAGTGGGGGATGCGGCGCTGGACCTGTTTGCCGAAGAGCTGCGCCTGGCGCATGACGCGTTGGGCGAGATCACCGGCGTCTTCACTGCCGATGACTTGCTGGGCGAAATCTTCGGCAAGTTCTGCATCGGCAAGTGAGCGGGCGGCCGCGCCGCAAGCACAGGTCAGCCCCGCAACAGCTTGGCCTCGGCCAATGACAGCGGCTCGGGCAGGCCCGACAGCACCAGCGTGTCACCGGCGCCCAGCACCAGGTTGTCATGGGCATCGACCACGCGGCCGCTGGCCTGGCGCACGCTGACCACTTGCACGCCGATGGCATGCAGGGCCTGGTCACCCAGCGGGTGGCCCACGCAGGCTGCGGCCACCGGCAGCGGCACCGTGCCCAGCCGGGCCTGGGTGCGCTCGTCGTGGGTGTCGTCGTCGGCGCCGTGGAAGTAGCCACGCAGCAGGTGGTAGCGCTTGTCGCGTGCGTCGCGGGTGATGCGGATCACCCGCTGCATCGGCACCCCCACCAGGGCCAGCGCCTGCGCTGCCAGCATCAGGCTGCCCTCGATGGCCTCGGGCACCACCTCGGTGGCGCCGGCGTCGCGCAGGCGCTCCAAGTCGGTGTCGTCGATGGTGCGCACGATCACCGGCACCTTGGGCGCATGGGCCCGCACCAGTTGCAGGATCTTCAGCGCCGACGCTGTGTCGTGGTAGCTGACCACCACCGCGCTGGCGCGTGCCAGGCCGGCGGCCATCAGGCTGGGCAGGCGCGCGGCGTCGCCGAACACCACGCTCTGGCCGGCGGCGGCGGCCTGGCGCACGCGGTCGGGGTCGAGGTCGAGCGCCATGTAGGGGATGGCTTCCTGCGTCAGCAGGCGTGCCAGGTTCTGGCCGCTGCGGCCGTAGCCGGCGATGATGACGTGGGCCTCGGTCCGGATCGACTTCTTCGCGATGGAAGTCAGCTGCACCGATTGCATCAGCCATTCAGTGGCCGACAGCTTCATCACGATGCGGTTCGAGTACATGATGATGAACGGCGTGGCCAGCATCGACAGCACCATGCAGGCCAGCACCGGGCTCATCCAGCGTGGGTCGATGAGGCCGTTGTCGGCGCCCAGGGTCAGCAGCACAAAGCCGAACTCACCAGCCTGCGCCAGGTACAGGCCGGTGCGCATCGCCACCCCCGGCGTGGCCTTGAACAACCAGGCCAAACCGGCCACCAGCACGCCCTTGACCACCAGCGGCAACACGCAGAGCAGCAGCACCAGAAACCACTGGTCGAGCACCGGCCGCCAGTCCAGCTTCATGCCGATGGTGATGAAGAACAGGCCCAGCAGCACGTCGTGGAAGGGCCGGATGTCGGT
>JANNMP010000776.1:0-9411 GCA_031398015.1 Burkholderiaceae bacterium | reverse complement strand
CGCCGGCGGTCTGCCGGGGGGCGCCGCACCCCCAGCCCGCCCGCCGGGCGGGGGCCAACCCCCCCCGCCGGTGGCCGGGCGGCCCGACCCCGCCCCCGGCGTGCCACGTGGCGCCAGCCGGCTGGCGCCGCTGCTGCCCGGGGCTGATCTGCTGTGGGCGCTGGAGCAGGCGCTCAAAAGCGGCCAGGTCGGCGCGGTGCTGGCCTGGCTGCCGGTGAACCTGCGCGCCGATGCGCTGCGCCGCCTGCAGCTGGCAGCCCAGGCGCAAGACGGGCCGGTGTTCATCTTCCGTGACGCGCTGGCGCGTGGCCGGCCCAGCCCGGCGCCGCTGCGCCTGCTGCTGCAGCCTGCCGGGCTCGACGGCTTGTCCGTGCGCCTGCTCAAACGCCGTGGGCCGCTGCTGGCCCAGCCGCTGCGCCTGCTGCTGCCAGCGGTGCTGCCAGTGCATCTGCCGGACCTTGCCGACGCCCAGCCGGCAGGTGATGCACACGCCGGGGCAGCCGGCGGCGGCCCGCACCAGCGCTGATCCCGCACTGAGCGCCGCACCCACCATGTTGTGGCTGGCCTTGCACCTGCCGGCGCTGTCGTTGGAATCATGGCTGGCGGCAGATGCCGATGCACCCGCCGTGCCCGGCACCCACGCCACACCACGCCCCGGTGTGCTGATCGCCGACAACCAGGTGCTGCATGCCGACGCCGCCGCGCTGGCGCGCGGTGTGCGCGTTGGCATGCAGCGCGCCACCGCACTGGCGCTGGCGCCTGATCTGCGGTTGGGCGCAGCCGATGCCCGGCGTGATGCCCGCGCGCTGCGTGCGGTGGCCAACGTGGCGCTGGGCTTCAGCCCATCGGTGGCCTGGCTGCCGGCCGCCACCACCGACGACCCACCCGCGCTGGTGGGCGTGCGGCTGGAGGTGCAGGCCAGCTTGCGCCTGTTCGGCGGCCTGCCCAAGCTGCTGCTGCGGCTGCGTGAGGCGCTGGCGCCGCTGGGCCACAGCGTGCGCATCGCCAGTGCGCCCACCGCGCTGGGCGCGGCGCTGCTGGCCGGCTGGCGTGATGGCCTGGCAGACAGCCTCGAAAACGGCCCGCACAGCAGCGACCGCGAGGCCTTGCAGCACCTGCTCGACCGCCTGCCGCTGGCGCTGCTGGTGGCTGACCCGGCACGTGTGCAGGCCCTGGCCGGCATGGGCCTGCACCGCCTGGCCGACGTGCGCCGCCTGCCGCGTGACGGCCTGGCCCGGCGCTTCGGCCCACAGCTGCTGGTGCGCATCGACCAGGCCCGCGGCCATGCCGCCGAGGCCCACAGCTGGCTGACCCTGCCGCCGCGTTTTGCCAGCCGGCTGGAGCTGATGCACCGTGCCGACACCAGCGCCCAGGTGCTGGCCGGCGCCCAGGTGCTGCTGGCCCGGCTGGTGGCCTGGGCCCGCGCCAGCCAGGCCCATGTGGCCGGCTTCACGCTGGTGATGCACCACGGCCCGGCCCGTCGCAGCCGCCGTGACGATGACAGCAGCACCCCCAGCCAAGACCTGACATACACGCCGACACACACGCCGACAGACACGCCGACACACACCCCGCTGCACATCGCCCCGGCGCAGCCGTCGGCCGATGCCGCGTTGCTGCACAGCTTGCTGGCCGAGCGCCTGGGCCGGCTGCCGTTGCCCGCGCCGGTGCCCGAGCTGAGCCTGCTGTGCGACCAGCGGGTGGCCGCCGCGCCGCCCAATGCCGAACTCTTCGGCGCCCAGTTCGCCAGCGCCGACAGCCAGCGCGCCGGCCTGGCCCGGCTGGTGCAACGCCTGCAGGCCCGCCTGGGCATCGACCAGGTGCAAGGCCTGCAGCCGGTGGCCGACCACCGCCCCGAGCACGGCACACGCTGGTTTGCCGCTGACCCGGCGCGGCTGGGCGCCGCACCGCCGCGCCTGGTCGGTGGCATCAGCCTGGCCGCTGCAACTCACGCGCTGGGCAGCCAGCCGCTGTGGCTGCTGCCGCAGGCCCAGGTGCTGGCCGAGCGCGACGCCCAGCCGCTGCTCGACGGCCGGCCGCTGCAACTGCTAGCCGGCCCGCAGCGGCTGGAGACCGGCTGGTGGGAGGTGGGCGGCCTGGCGGTGCGTGATTACTTCATCGCCCAGGCTGCCAGCGGTGCGCTGGTGTGGGTGTACCGCCACCGTTTGTCGGTGGCGGCTGGCGAGCCGGGCTGGTTTCTGCATGGCTTGTTTGCGTGAGTGGTGCAGGCAGCCGCTGTCGTGAAACTTGACAACCGCAGCAGCCGCCGCGCCGGCGCAGCGCAGCGCCGGCCGAAGAACGCCAGATCAGCTGTCGCGCTGGTAATGCGTCAGACGTGCGGGCAGGTGTGCAACAGGCGCTGGCACTGGCGCAAGCCCATGGCCACGCCAAAGCGGCGCTGCAGGTGCGCCGCCAGCAGCTTGCCGCACCAGTGCGCCTGGCTGAAGCCGGCAGCAGCCGCAGGCGGCGCCGCCAGGTCGGCGTGCAGCTCGCGCCACTGGGCGTCGCTCAGCCGCGCCGGCCGGCCCGCGCCGTGCCCCACCCGCAGCGCATCGCAGCCGCCCAGCCGGTAGTTGCGCACCCAGCGCTCGATGCTGCGTGGGCTGCAACCCAGCCAGCGCGCCACCTGCGCTGGCGGGTGGCCCAGCGCCACCAGCAGCACGGCGTGCAGGTGGTGCAGCTGGCGCGCTTGGTCGCCGCGCAGCAGCAGGGTGCGCTGGGCCCGACGCAGTTCGGTGACGGGCAGGGTTGGCGGCTGTGCACCAGAGGCTGGCATGGCAGCGATCTCCAACGCGAACGGTACGCCAAACTCCTGAGGTACGCGACAAGCGTTTTGTCGCGGTCACCGCAGCATCGGGCGTGCGGCATGGAAGCTGCTGATGTTGCCACCACGACCCCTGCACGCCACCGATTGCCCTGGAGCACCTGCCATGTCAAAGCCGCTGACCGTTTTGCAGCGAACACCGTGCCTGACGGCAGCCTGCTTCATGGCTGGCCTGGCATGGTCTGCGCTTGCGCATGCGACGTTGGAGCTGACCAACAGCACCGACGTTGACCAGACCTACGATGTCTCGGTCTCCTGGAACGACCCGCCGCCGCCCGACACGCTGGTCGAGACCATCACCTTGAAAAAGGGTGAATCGGCTGTGTACGGTGGCAAGAAGGGGCGTCGCTCTTCCAAGGACAAGACCCTGCGCGAGAAGGACAACAAGGTTTTCCGCAATGGCATCCAGATCTCGAGCCTGGTACCGGTGTTCGACCCCACGTCGCCGGGAGCGCTGCAGGTGGCAGCATTGCTGGCGGCGGCCGATGGCCTGTCTGGCGTGCATGCGTTCTTCGACTTTGGCACCGCCGGCTACCAGCAACTGGTGGCCGATGTGGACTTCAGTTTCATCGGTTTCGACCCCGGGCGCACGCCGATCCTGGTGGAGGTGGGCACGGGCACCCGCATCACCGATGCCACCGGCCACCTTCTGGCGCAGTACCGCTACGACGGCAGGACGATTGAAGTAGGCACGCTGGCGGTGGCCAACGACGTTGCCGAGCCGCCTGTGCTGCCGTTGGTACTGGTGGCTGGTCTGGGGTGGCTTTGCGGCGGGCGCCGCAGCCGGCATTCACACGTTGTCAACCCTCCACCACCCGCGCCTTCACCCGCTTGCCCTTGACCTTGCCATCGTTCAACGCCTTCAAGGCCTTGGCCGATACCTCGCGCGCCACCGCCACGTAAGTCGAAAACTCGTTGACGTTGATCTTGCCGATCTGTGCCGCCGGCAGGCCACCATCACCCGTCAACGCCCCGAGCACATCCCCCGCGCGGATCTTCTCCTTGCGCCCACCCAGAATCTGCAGCGTCAACATCGGTGCACGCAGCGGGCCGCTGCCGGTGGGTACCAGTTCAGCCAGGGGCTGCCATTCAAATTCACGCCCTTGCAGTAACTCGATGCGGCCCACCCGGCCCATCTCGTCCAGGCTGGCCAGGCTGAACGCCCAGCCGTCGGCGTCGGCGCGGCCGGTGCGGCCCACGCGGTGCACATGCTGCTCGGCGTCGGGGGTCACATCGACGTTGATCACCGCTTCGAGGCCGACGATGTCCAGGCCGCGCGCGGCCACGTCGGTGGCCACCAGCACCGGGCAGCTGCGGTTGGCAAACTGGATCAACACCTGGTCACGTTCACGCTGCTCCAGGTCACCGTGCAGCGCCAGCGCGGCGATGCCCTGGGCCTGCAGCACGGCCACCAGGTCACGGCACTGGGCCTTGGTGTTGCAGAAGGCCAGCGTGCGCTCGGGCCGCCAGTGGTTCAGCAGCAGGCCCACGGCGTGCAAGCGCTGGTTGTCGGCCACCTCATAGAAACGCTGGCGGATCTTGGCGGCGCTGGGCTGGGCGGCCAGCCGCACTTCCTTCGGATCACGCAGGAACTTGCGGCTGATCTGCGCCAGGCCGTCGGGGTAGGTGGCCGAGAACAGCAGCGTCTGCCGCGCCTTGGGGCATTGCGCGGCGATGGCCGTGATCTCATCGGCAAAGCCCATGTCGAGCATGCGGTCGGCTTCATCCAGCACCAGGGTGGTCAAGCCACTGAGCAACAGGCTGCCGCGCGCCAGGTGGTCGGTGATGCGCCCGGGCGTGCCTACCACGGTGTGCGCGCCATGCGCCAGGCTGTCGGCTTGCGGCTTGATGGGCGTGCCGCCACACAGCGTGAGCACCTTGATGTTGTCCTCGGCGCGCGCCAGGCGGCGGATGTCCTGTGTCACCTGCTCGGCCAGTTCACGTGTGGGGCACAACACCAGGGCTTGCGTGTGGGGGCGCTGCACATCCAGCCGGTGCAGCAAGGCCAGCGCAAACGCGGCTGTCTTGCCGCTGCCGGTGGCAGCCTGGGCGATCAGGTCATGGCCGGCCAGGGCCAGCGGCAGCGCAGCGGCCTGGATCGGTGTCATCGCGGCATAGCCCAGATGCTGCAGGTTGGCCAGCATCGCTGCCGACAGTGGCAGCTGGGCAAATGCCGGGCCGGCTGGCGGTGCGGAGGACAAGAAATCGTTCATGCACGATTGTCGGCCACGCCCCAGACCCGGCGCCTCGGCCGGGCACCAGCGCAGGGCGCAAGCCCGCGTTAACCCGCTGGCCGGGCTGGCGCGCAACTCGCTATGGTCAATGCAGGCAAGCCCGCTCCGGGCGCTGCACCAAGGAGTTTGCATGGGTCGATCAACGCGTTGGCGTGCCGCACGGCTGGCGGTTTGGGTGGGCGGCCTGGGGCTGCTGGCCACAGCCTGCGGCGGCGGCGTGGCCGAAGAAGAAGCGCTGGCCGCCTGCCAGACCAGCACCGCCGACGGCTCGGTGGTGGTGGGATCGGGTGCGCCCGGTGACCCGGCTGCACCCGAGCCGGCCTCGGGCTACCGCCTGGGCAAGACGGTTGTCAAGGCCAAGAGCTACATGGTGGTCACTGCCAACCCATTGGCCAGCAAGGCCGGTTGTGAGGTGCTGAAGGCCGGTGGCACGGCGGTGGACGCAGCGGTGGCAGTGCAGATGGTGCTGGGCCTGGTCGAGCCGCAGAGCAGCGGCCTGGGCGGCGGCGCCTTCATGCTGCACTATGACGCCGCCAGCAAGACCGTGGTGTCGTATGACGGCCGCGAGACCGCGCCCGCTGCCGCCACGCCCGACTACCTGCGCTGGATCAGCGACGCCACCCGCAGCACGCCGCTGCCCACAGTGCGCGCCAGTGGCCGCTCCATCGGCACGCCAGGCGCTGTGCGCATGCTGGCGCTGGCCCATGCCGACCATGGCAAGCTGGCCTGGAAAACGCTGTTCCAGCCCGGCATTGACCTGGCGACCAATGGCTTCCCGATCAGCGGCCGCATGGCTGCCGCCATCACCGGGGCGCGTGCAGATTTCCTGCGGGATGCCGACGCGGTGGCCACCTACCTCAATGCCGACGGCACGGCCCGCGCGCTGGGCACCACCTTCACGCTGCCGGCCTATGCCGAGACGCTGCGGGCCATTGCCGACGGCGGCGCCGACGCCTTCTACACCGGCGCCATCGCCCAGGCCATCGTCGATGAAATCAATGCCGGCACCGGCGCCAACGGCGTGCTGATGACGCCCGGCCTCACCACCATGGCTGACTTGGCCGGCTACCAGGCCAAGAAGCGCGAGGCGGTGTGCACCACCTACCGCAGCCACTGGGTGTGTGGCATGGGGCCACCGTCTGCGGGCGGCATCACCGTGGCCAGCACGCTGGGCATCCTGGAGAGCTTCGAGCTGGCGCAGCTCAAGCCCACGGCCATCGACATCGACGGTGGCAAGCCCACGGTGATGGGTGTGCACCTGGTGGCCGAGGCCAACCGCCTGGCCTATGCCGACCGCGACAAATACATCGCCGACACCGACTTCCAGGCCTTGCCCGGCGGCAGCTGGGCGGCCATGCTGGACAAGACCTACCTGCGCGGCCGCGCTGACCTGATCAGCTTTTCGCGCAGCATGGGCACGGCCCAGCCGGGTGACCTGGGCGCCGTGCCACTGGGCGTGGGCGTGCAGCCCGCCGAGGCCGGCACCACCCACATGACCATCGTCGACCGCTTGGGCAATGTGGTGAGCATGACCACCACGGTGGAATCAGGCTTCGGTGCCTGGCGCATGGCGCGTGGCTTCATCCTCAACAACGAGCTGACTGATTTCTCTGCCGCACCGACAGACGGCGCCGGCGCGCCGATTGCCAACCGGGTGCAGGCCGGCAAGCGCCCGCGCAGCTCGATGGCGCCCACGCTGGTGTTCAAGCAGGCGGCTGATGGCTCGATGGGTGACTTCGCCATGGCCACCGGCTCACCGGGCGGCGCCACCATCATCCAGTTTGTCGTCAAGACCCTGGTGGGCGTGCTCGACTGGGGGCTCGACGCCCAGCAGGCCACGTCGATGGTCGACTTCGGCGCTGGCAATTCGGTCACCACCAACGTGGGCATCGAGCATCCCAGCATCAACAGCGCCAGCGCCGGCGCCAATGACCCGCTGATTGCCGGCCTGCGCGCGCTGGGCCACACCGTCACCGGCACCACCGCGCAGAGCAGCGGCATCAGCACCATCGTGCGCATCACCCGTGACAACGGCCGCCCGGCCTGGGCCGGCGGTGCCGACCCCAGGCGCGAGGGCCTGGTGTTGGGTGACGGCTACTGACCTGACCCAGGCTGCTGCGGCAGCTGCGGGATGCGCCGAATCAATGCTTGTGCCCTGACATGCCGCCGCTGGCACCCAGCGCCTTCACCGGTGCCTTCACCACGATGGTTTCGGTCTTGCCGTCCTTGGCCTGCACCACCAGGCTCAGATCCACAGCGTCGCCTTCTTTCAGCGCTGCCTTTAGGTCCATCAGCATGATGTGGTAGCCGCCGGGCTTGAAGTCCACCGGCTTGCCGGCCGGCAAGTCCAGGCTGGGCAAGGCGCGCATCTTCATCGTGCTGCCGTCCATCTGCATTTCGTGGATTTCCACCACACCGGCGGCCGGTGAGCTGGCAGACACCAGCTTGCCGCCGGCGGCCGAGGTGATCTGAAAGAACGCGCCGGTGGCTTTTTGTTGTGCCACCGTGCCGCGCACCCAGGCGCCTTGCACCGTGGTTTGCGCCAGTGCGGGCAGGCTGATCAGGGTGCAGGCCAGGGTGGCGGTCAAGATCTTGGATGTCATCGAATGTCCAGTTGAGGTTTCGGCCCGCAGCACGGATGTGGCCACCACGCAAGCGGGCTGCGGTGCAAACACCGCCAGACCGTGATTTTAGGCGGGCCCCTGGGGCCGGGGCGCGCGAGCGCGGGCCAAGTGGCAGCGCAACGACCCAACCCGCCATGGTGGCGACTTACACTGCGCTCTGCTGCCAGCCCCTCGTGGTGCGGCTTGTGCATCCGTTCAGCCAGCCCGCCGCCCGCCCATGGATCTCTTCTACAGCTACATCGCTTTCTTCCTGGCCTACCTGATCGGGTCGATCTCGTTCGCGGTGATCATCAGCCGCATGATGGGTCTGGGTGACCCACGCACCTACGGCTCGAAGAACCCCGGCGCCACCAATGTGCTGCGCTCGGGCAGCAAGCTGGCAGCGGGCCTCACGCTGCTGCTGGATGCGCTCAAGGGCTACCTGCCCACCGCGCTGGTGCAGTACTACGCGTTCGAGCTCGGGTTCGAGGACGCCAGCATCGCCTTTGTCGGCGTGGCGGCCTTCATCGGCCACTTGTTCCCGGTGTTCTTCAAGTTCAAGGGCGGCAAGGGTGTGGCCACCGCAGCCGGTGTGCTGCTGGCCTATGAGCCGCTGCTGGGCGGCATCACCGTGATCACCTGGATCGTGATCGCAGCGCTGTTCCGCTATGCCTCGCTGGCGTCGGTGATCGCGGCGGCGTTTGCACCGTTTTTCACGCTGATGTTCTACGACCGGCCCAATGTGGCGCTGGCGGTGTCGGTGATGGCCATGCTGCTTGTCTGGCGCCACTGGCGCAACATCATCAAGCTGCTCAAGGGCAAGGAGTCGCGCATTGGCGAGAAGCCACCCGAAGTCGACCCCGACAAGCCGCAACGCAAGCGCCGGCGTGTCAAGCGCCTGCATGACGAGGTGGCGCCGGGGTTGGACACACGCGCGCCCCGTTCCAAAGGAAACTGATCAAGATGGTCCAGCGTTTTGAGGTCGGTGCGCGCATGTCGGAAATGGCAGTGCACAACGGCGTGTGCTACTTGGCGGGCCAGGTGGCAGTGGGCGCCGGGCCCGACATCGCGGCCCAGACCCGCGAGGTGCTGGCCGCCGTCGATGCCCTGCTGGCCCAGGCCGGCACTGACAAGTCCAAGCTGCTGCGGGCCCAGATCTACCTGGCCGACATGGCTGACTTTGCCGGCATGAATGCGGTGTGGGACACCTGGGTGGTGCCCGGCCACACGCCACCGCGCGCCACCGTGCAGGCGGCGCTGGCCAAGCCCGAGTGGAAAGTGGAGATCGTCATCACTGCCGCGTTGTGAGCGCCCCAAGGCCGGCCCCCGCGGGGATCAAGGAAAGTGGCGCAGCCATATATCCTTGAGAGCATCCCAAGTGCCTGTCGGCGCCCGGCGTTCGCGGAGAAACAGCGTTCGTCTGCGACACGGCACGCGCCCTCGCAGGATGTCTGCATGCCGAGACCGTGGCGGCAAGGCCGAGGCCGTGGGGCCGTGCGGAGCTTGGCACGCGAACACACGACGGGGCAGCGTGCTGTGCGTGCGGTTGCCTCCGCGCCTCGCGTGCCAAGCCCTGCCCGGCCCCACAACCTCGACCTTGCAGTCGTGCTGCTGCGCACTGCTTGCAGGCGCATGCCGCCGTGGCGCGCTGCGGCTGGCGCCAAGTCAGTTGGGGGTTCAGTTCGCCGAAGTCCACACCTGCTTGCACAAGGTCGAGGTCGTGGGGTCGGGCAGGGCTTGGCACGCGAGG
>JANNMP010000745.1:0-5396 GCA_031398015.1 Burkholderiaceae bacterium | reverse complement strand
GCCCAAGCCGCGCCTGCCGGCGCACTTCAGCCGCAAGTCGCCACTCGGCGCGGCCGGGTTGATCGGCTTCATGCTGCTGATGTTCGTGCTGCCGTCGGCGCTGAACTACCAGCTGTGGTTCGCCTCCGACCTGCCGCTGTGGCTGTGCGCGCTGCTGTCGCTGCCGCTGTTGTTGCTGGCCGGGCAGGGGGTGCACCTGATGGGCTGGGTGGCGCACGACGGCTTCCACTTCAGCTTCCACGACAACAAGTATGTTTCAGCCGGCGTGGCACTGGTGTTCTCGTCGATGACGCTGGTGTTCTTCGAGACCGGCATGGCCATCGACCACTGGTCGCACCACCGCTTTGCCAACACCGCCCAAGACCCCGACTTGCGCCTGCTGGGCCACCACCGCAGCTTCTGGCGCCGCTTCTTTGCGCAGAGGAACCGCGCCAACTGGCACTACTTCAAGCGCTCGCTCAACCTGGCGCTGGGCCGGCCGCTGCCGGCCGAGATCGCCCATGTGCGCCTGCCGTTCAGCTTGCGTGCCTTCCGTGTGCTGGCCATCGCCAACCTGCTGCTGGCGCTGGGCTGGTTGATGGTCTATCTGTGGATCGAGACGCTGCTGCCGGGCTCGATCTGGCTCTGCGTGCTGCTGCCGCTGGTCATCGGCGGCTGGCTGTCGGGCCTGCGCTCGTTCACCGAGCATGCCCACACCGGCGTGGGCGACTTGCGCAACACCCGCAGCCGCACGCACTGGCTGTTCACGTTGCTCGATTACGGCGGCAACCACCACCTGGAGCACCACCTCTACCCGTCGGTGCCGCAGTGGCGGCTGCCGGCATTGCACCGCTGGCTGCTGGCCCAGGGCTATTACAACCAGCTGCCCGACCCGTCGGTGATCGACCCCGGCCTGGGCGTGTACCGCTACACGCTGGGGCGCTATGCCTATGGCAGCACGGCAGGCACCGGTTCAACGCCAGTGCCCGACGCCGCCAGCTGCGACTTGCCGGCGCCGCTTGCCGCAGCGCCAGTGCGCCAGGTGCTGGAGCAGCGCCCGCTGCGTGGCCTGGAAGTGGTGCTCAGCCAAGTGGGCGACAGCATGGGCCCCGACCTGATCGTGGGCGAGCTGCACGGCCCGCTGACACTGGAGCTGCTGCACGAAGCCTGCTGGCGTGTGCAGCAGCGCCACCCCGCGTTGCGCGCCGCCATCGTCTGGCCGCAGGGCCGCAGCGCACGGCCCTGGCTGCGGGTGTTTGCGCCCGACAAGGCGATGTTGGACGTGGTGGTGCTGGCCGAGCCTGAGGCCGATGCCGATGCCGCCTGGCGCAGCAGCCATGGCGCTTTCTGGCAATGGGCGGCGCAACAACAATCGGCCCACCGCTTCGACCTCGACGCCGGTTTCCTGCTGCGCGTGGTGTGGGTGCCCAGGCGCAGCGCCGATGGCGGCCATCTGATGGTCTGCAGCCACCATGCGGTGGTCGATGGCACCTCACTGATGCGCCTGCTGCACCAAGCGGTGCAAGAGCTGGCAGCACTGCAGGCGCAGCTGGACGCCGGCGCCAGCAGCATGGCCGACGCCGCCGCACGCTTGCCGGCGGTGCAGCCGTTGCCGTTGACAGCTGCCATCCACGCGCACCTGCGCTTCAACTGGCTGCAGCGCCTGCTGGTGCCCATTGGCCGCAAGCTGGCGGTGCATGAGCAGCGCCAGTTCACACGCCGGCCGTGGCTGCCGGTGGTGGGCGCCATCAATGCCAACGCGGCGCCCGCGCCCGCCATCGGCACCCACTGCGTGTTTGCCGAAGGGCAGGCCGACACGTGGTCAGCACTGGCGCCGCTGTGCAAGCAACACGGCGTGACCGTGGGCGGTGTGTTTGCCGCCGCCGTGCAGCTGGCCACCGCCCGGCTGTTGCGTGAGCGTGGCCTGCCCTTGCCTGGCGGCAGCAGCCGCGTGGTGATGCCGCTGTCGATGGACTACAACATGCGCGGCCGGCTCGACCACGGCAGCATCGCTGCCGACGCCATCGGCCTGGGCACCAGCATCGCCAGCGTGGGCGTGGCTGTGGCCAGTGACACCCCGGTCTGGGAGCTGGCGCGGCGCATCATGCACAGCGCCCGGCGGCAGCAGCGCCTGGGCCTGCCTAAGCTGTTCCAGGGTGTGACCGACAGCTTGTTCGACTACGCCGGCTTCTGGGCCACACAGCGGGTGGACCACCGCCGCAGCGGCGGCGCCGGTGACGGCATCAACATCAGCAACGTCGGCCGCTGGCCGTTTGACAGCCGGCATGGGCCATTCCACATCGAGCGCATCTTCGGTTTCAACGGCGCCTGTGTCGGCGGGCCGATGTTCATCTTCTGGCTGCGCCAGATCAACGGCCGGCTTTGCTACAACGCCATCGCCTGCAGCCCGGCAGCCGACCGCGCGCTGCTGGACCAGGTGTTCGGCCATCTGCTGCTGCTGATGGAAACGCTGCTGCCGTCAGCGGCCGGCGCCACGCTGACGCTGGCCGGGTTTGCCGAGCCCGCTGCTGCACACAGCCATGCAGCGCCCCATGCGCTGCCGCAATGGGAGGCGGCATGATCGACGGCAGCCGCATCCCCTTGCGCAACGAACACGACATCGCCGCCATCGAGGCACAGCCATGGCCGGCGCCAGGCGCGCCGGCCTCGGCCTACCAGGCGCTGCAGGCCGCAGCGTTGCGCTGGCCGCACAAGCAGGCGCTGCGCTTCTTCATCGACGGCAGTTGCCATGACGCGCAGCGCATCCCGCTGCGCGCCCGCCTGCGCGGCCTGGCGGCGCACCTGCGCTACGGCAGCCCGGTGGCGCGGCCGTATGAAACCCAGAGCTTTGAGCAACTGGCCGCGCAGGTGTCACGCACCGCGCGCCTGCTGCAGCAGCATGGCGTGGGCCGGGGCGATGTGGTGTCGCTGTTGCTGCCCAACCTGCCCGAAACACTGACCTGCCTGTGGGCAGCGCAGACGGTGGCCATCGCCAACCCGGTGAACCCGCTGCTGGAGCCCGGGATCATCGAAGCCATCTTGAACAAGGCCGGCACCAGGGTGCTGGTGACGCTGGGCAATTTGCCGGGCAGCGACATCTGGCAGAAGGTGCAGCGCCTGCGCCACCGTGTGCCCAGCCTGCAGACAGTGATCGTGCTGCGTGGCAGTTGCCCGGCCGATTGCGTGCCCTACCGCAGCGCCGTGGCAGGCCACAGCGCCGCGCCGCTGCCAGCCGCCGATTGGCCCGAGCCCGGCGCGGTGGCCAGCCTGTTCCACACCGGCGGCACCACCGGCGCACCGCGCCTGGTGCGTGGCAGCCATGCCAACCTGGTCGCCAATGCACAGATGCTGATTGCCGCCTCACCACTGCAAAGCGATGACGTGGGCCTGATCGCGCTGCCGATGTTCCATGTCAACGCCGCAGTCAACTGCCTGATCGGCCTGCTGCTGGGCATGACATCGGTGGTGGCCGGGCCGGCGGGCTTCCGCACACCGCAGGTGCGCGAAAACTTCTTCCGCATCCTGGCCGGCCACCGCATCTCGTACTTCAGCGCCGTGCCGACGATGTTCTCGGCCTTGCTGCAATTGCCCCGGCCAACCGAAGACCTGCGCTGCGTGCGCTTTGCGATCTCGGCCGCCGCGCCGCTGCCGGTGGAGGTGGCGCAGCGCTTCAGCGCCGCCACCGGCATCCGCATCGTCGAAGGCTACGGCCAGACCGAGGCCACGGTGGCCAGTTGCTTGAACCCGATCCAGGGCGAGGCCAAGCCTGGCTCGGTTGGCCTTCGCTTGCCACACTGCCGATTGCAGGTGGCCCAGCTCAGCGGGCAGCGCGTGTTGCGGCAGTGCGCGCCCGGCGAGATCGGTGCGCTGCTGGTGGCCGGCCCGCATGTCAGCCTGGGCTGTGTCGACCCGGCGCATGACCAGGCGCTGTGGGTCACCGATGCCCAGGGCCAGCGCTGGCTGAACAGCGGTGACCTGGCGCGCATCGATGCCGACGGCCATGTCTGGCTGACCGGCCGCGCCAAGGAGTTGATCATCCGCGGCGGCCACAACATCGACCCGCGCCTGATCGAAGACGCGCTGCAGCGCCACCCCGGCGTGGCGCTGGCCGCAGCGGTGGGCCGGCCCGACGCGCTGGCGGGTGAATTGCCGGTGGTGTACGTGACGCTGGCCGCCGGTGCCGTGTGCACGCCAGACACGTTGTTGCTGCACGCGCAGCAGCACATCCCCGAACGCGCCGCCTGGCCCAAGGCGGTGGTGGTGGTGGATGCACTGCCGCTGACGGCCATCGGCAAGGTGTTCAAGCCGGCGCTGGTGCAGCGCGAGATGGCGGCTGCGGTGCTGCAGGCGCTCGCGCAGCGGCCGCCGGGTGTGCTGGAGGTGGCAGCGCAGTGCCAGGCCCATCCCGAGTTCGGCCTCTGCACCGACGTGCGGCTGCTGCTGGCGCCGCGTGCATCGCGCCTGGACGCCGAGCGCTGGGTGGCCGATGCGCTGGCCGCGTATGCGCTGCGTTACCGGTTGCAGCTGGTGCAGGCGGCTGCTGAGGCGGCTGACGCAGCCGGCGCCGAACGGCTCAGCGAGCCCGCTGGTAGCTGACGAAGGCGTAGCCGCAAGCCGGTGGCCCGGCGCTGTGGCGCGCGTCACGCGCCAGCTCGGTGAAATCAGCGCGCGGCCAGGCCGGGAACCGTGCATCACCGGCCAAGTCGGCGTCGATCTCGGTCAGCAGCAGCACATCGGCCAGCGGCAGCGCCTGGGCAAAAAGCTCGGCGCCGCCGATCACGAACACCCGCGCCGCGCCGCTGGCCAACGCCGAGCGCTGCGCCAGCGCCAGCGCAGCGTCCAGGCTGTGGGCCACTTGGGCGCCAGCGGCCATCCAACCCGGCTGGCGTGTCACCACCACGTTGGCCCGCCCCGGCAACGGCCGGAACTTGGCAGGCAATGAATCCCAGGTCGTGCGGCCCATCACCACCGGGCAGCCCATGGTCTGCTGGCGGAACCAGCGCTGGTCTTCAGGCTCGCGCCAGACCAGGCCGCCGCCGCTGCCGATGCTGCCGTTGCGCGCCACGCTGGCGATCAGCGCCAGCGGCACCGTTTGCGCCTGCGTCACACGGCCACCGGAGCCTTGATGGCAGGATGGTGCTGGTAGTTCAGCACCTCGAAATCTTCGAAGCGGTAGCCGTCGATCGAATCCGGCCGGCGCCGGATCTTCAGCGTCGGCCAGGGGTAGGGCGTGCGCGCCAGTTGCGTGCGCACCTGCTCGACATGGTTGTCGTAGATGTGGCAATCACCGCCGGTCCAGATGAAGTCCCCGACGTCCAGATCGCATTGCTGGGCCAGCATGTGGGTCAGCAGCGCATAGCTGGCGATGTTGAACGGCACACCCAGAAAGATGTCGGCGCTGCGCTGGTACAGCTGGC